>CAYMMK010000072.1:0-13398 GCA_964391575.1 uncultured Limnohabitans sp. | reverse complement strand
GCCTTGCTGGCGCTGTAGGGGCTGTTGGGCTCATAGCGGTTCGTCTCGGCAAAGGCCGGATCGTCCTGGGCCAATGAACCATACACCTCGTCGGTGGACACGTGCAAAAAGCGGAACGCGGCCTTTTCGGCCTCGGGCAATGCGCTCCAGTGCCCGCGCACCGACTCGAGCAGGTTGTAGGTGCCCACGATGTTGGTCTGGATGAATTCGCCCGGTCCGTGAATGGAACGGTCCACATGGCTTTCGGCGGCGAAGTTGATGATGGCTCGCGGCCGGTGTTCGGCCAGAAGGCGGTCGATCAGGGCGCGGTCGCCGATGTCGCCCTGGACAAACAAGTGGTTCGGGTGGCCCTGTACGCTGGCGAGCGTCTGCAGGTTGCCCGCATAGGTGAGCTTGTCCAGATTGACCACCGGGTCCTTGCCTGCGGCCAGCCAGTCGAGCACAAAATTGCCGCCGATGAAACCGGCGCCGCCGGTCACGAGGATTGTCATGAAAAGGTCCCAGAATCTTTCAGGACACGATTCTAGAAGCCTGCCGGGGTCGGGTTGAAGTTACAGTGGAGGTTCATTGTCTGCCGAGGAGCCCTACCATGCCCAAGTCCCGCCCAGCATCCTCATCGACTGCCGCCGCTGACGGCGGACCTGGTACTGCCCAGGGCGGCTCGGCCCAGCAGATCTGGCTGGCTGGCCTGGGTGCGCTGGCCCAGGCGCAGGCCCAGGGCAGCAAGGCCTTTGAAACTCTGGTCAGCGATGGTCTGAGATTTCAGCAAAAAACCCAGGCTGAAGCCCAGCAGCGACTGCAAGAGGCCACCGAACGGCTGACCCACATGGCCCAGGACTTTGGCCAGCAGGCCAGCGGTCGGGTCGACCGCCTCGAGCAGATGTTCGAAGAGCGTGTGGCGAGAGCGCTGGAACGACTGGGCATGCCCACCATGGCCCAGCTGCAAGCGTTGCAGGAGAGAGTCACTGCCCTGGAGAGGTCCACGCCACCCGCCGCCAAGGCCCCCAAAAGCGTTGCATCGGCTGCAGTCGCAGGCCGAACGCGTGCCAGCGCGAAAACCCGCAGCCGCTGATTCTTGCGGTCCATGGCCAGAAAAGCCCCCCGTCGAACGGCCGAGCGGATTGCCGAGGTCTCCCTGGCCTTGTTCAACCGCTATGGCGAGCCCAATGTCTCGACCACGCTGATCTCCTCGGAGCTCAACATCAGTCCGGGCAACCTGTATTACCACTTCGCCTCCAAGGACGTCCTGGTCAACCATCTTTATGACCGCTTCGAGTCGCGCATGCTCCCCCTTCTGGAGGCCGCCTCGGACGTCAAGGACATCGAGGACAGCTGGTTTTTCATGCATTCCCTGTTCGAGCAGGTCTGGTCCTGCCGGTTCCTGTACCGGGACCTCAACAACCTGCTCGCGCGCAACCTGCATTTGGAAAGACGCCTGGGCTGGGTGCTCGAACGCAAGGTGCAGGCCTTTCGGGTGATGCTGCAGTCACTGGCGGCGCGCGGGGTGCTGCATCTGGACACTGGCAGCAACGAGACCCTGTCCACGAGCATGAACGTGCTGCTGTCTTACTGGCTCAGTTACGAGTATGTGCGCGACCCGCGCCACGCCCTCGAGCCCGAGCACGGCAGTGCAGCCCTGGAGCGAGGTGCGCGCCATGTGCTGTTGCTGTTACTGCCGCACCTGACCAGTCCGCACGACCGACAGCACCTTTTGCGCCTGACAGGCGCCTATTCGGGGGACATGCACCACACAGGGTGAATGCAGAGTCCGCTACACAAGGGCCGCGCTCAATCCCAGCGCGTGGCCGCAATGGTCAGCAGGCCATCAAAAATCAGGCTTTCCACCAGCTCGAACTGGACCGACATGCTCGGGGCCATTTTCCAGCCGGCACCCCCCGTCATGACGCACATGGGCTCCTGTCCGGTGTGTTCACGCAGATGCTGCACCATGCGCTCGCAGGCCCCGGCAATGGCATAAGTGCCCCCGCTGGTGAGGGCGTCGCTGGTGTTGGTCGGAAAAGGGCGCACCTCGCCGGTGGGCACATGCAGGCCGGCAGTGCCCGATTCGAGCGCCCGGAGCATGATGCCGTGTCCCGGCAGGATCAAACCTCCTAGGAAGCGTCCTTCGGCGTCTATCGCCTCCACGGTGACGGCTGTACCTACCATCACCACCACCAGAGGTCGCGGCTGGCCGCGCGCAAGCATGCGCTGGCGCGCGCCGATCATCGCCACCCAGCGATCGGCCCCCAGTCGGGAGGGATGGTCATAGCCATTGGTCAGCCCCGCCTCATGGCTGCTGGCCACCACCCAATGCGGCTGAACGTCCCACAGCTCCATCTGCTCCTGCACGCGACGCTTGACGGCATCGCCAGCGACGACACACCCGAGCATGCGCTGCGGAACTCGCAGGCGGGCCCAGGGACCATCGGCCAGGGTTTCAATGTTTTCCAGGAATTCGGCGCCCAGCGCCAACACACGCGCTTCGGGACGGGCATGCTCAAACAGCGCCCATTTGAGGCGCGTGTTGCCGACATCAATGGCCAAAAAAGTCATGCCGGCATCATAAACAGACCGGCGCAGACCGGCAGGCTGTCTTCAAGAACGGTCGGGGTCCGCCATCCCGGCCGACTGCGCCCGGCGAATGGCCTCATGGGCATCGATTCCGGTGCGCACACTGCTGTCGGCATCGACCTGCAGCAGCAAGCCCTGCACCCGCGCACCGTGCTCGATGGCAATCGAGCCGTACTTGATATCCCCCTGGACCAGACAGCCCTGGTGCAATTCAACGCGATCAACGGCATGGATTTGCCCGGCCACCTTGCCGGCCACCACCACCCGGTGGGCCAGGATGTCACCCTGAATTTCACCGGTGGTGCCGATCACCACGGTATGTGTTGATTCGCGCGGCGCTTCAACCGTGCCCACCACCCGTCCATCGATGCGGACGCTTTCCTGCACCACCAGCTTGCCCTGAATCTCGGTGTGCCGCCCCACCAGGGTGTCGAAACGCTCATGGGCAATCAGCAAGGGCGTGGACTTGACTCTTTTCTTGCCAAACATGGTCCTCTCCTTGAAGGAGGTCAGGAACGATCCTTGGTCAGGAACGCCCTTTCCGGGTGCTGCGCACGGCCATGGCGCAGGATCTCGTAATGAAGATGAGGGCCGGTCGAGCGCCCAGTATTGCCCAGTGTGCCTACAACCTCACCTCGTTGCAAGGTCTGTCCAACCTTGACACGGCGGCTTTGCAAGTGCGCGTAACGGGTGGAAAAGCCGTCGGCGTGCTCGACTTCCACCAGATTGCCGTATGCACCAGCCCGTTCTGACTGCACCACAATACCCGGCGCCGTCGCCCGCACCGGGGTTCCCACATCGGCCACAAAGTCAATGCCCTGGTGCATGTCGGGCATGCGCGTGAAGGGATCGAGCCGGATGCCAAAACCGCTGGTCACCGCAAATGGCTGCTCCAGTGGCAAGGAGGTCGGCAGGCGGTGCATTTTGTCGAGTTCATGGTCCCAGCGCTGCTGCAGCGACTCCAGCGAGTGACCCAGGGCACTCAGCTCCTCAGAAGTGGTGTTGAATTGGGTGGCCAAGGGAATCGGTCGGGGGCTGAGGAAGGACAGCATGGACGAAGGCCCCCCCTGGCCCAGCCGTCCTTTGTCAGCCGTGGCATTGATCAGCTGACGACCCGCGTCCCAACCGATCAGTTCAGCCATGCGCTGCTTGTGCTGCTCGATTCCACGCACCGTGTCCATCATGCCTTCGACCTGGTGCTGGAGTTGGGAGAGCCGGTCGCGGTAACCCGCCTCGATCCGCTCAAGCTCGCTTTTGCTGGTGACACCCCCGATGCTGTGGACGATTTCGGGCGAGTACTCGACGGCCATCCGCAATCCAATGAAGTGGAAGGCAAAGCCCACCACGATGAAAAAGGTGGACAACATTCCCAAAGCGGCCATCACCTTGGGCAAGGTAATGGAAAGCGTGACCACCCTGGCGGTGGGCCCGGAAACCCAGATCAATTGCATTTGTGAACTCCAGACGCCCGCCAGAAATCAGGAAAGCGCATCAGCCAAGAGGCATCGTGGGAGGGTGGCCTGATGGAGACCCATCCGACCGGTATACATCAAATGATCTTAACCGAAAGATGAAGATAAGAGATTCAACAAATGGTATGTTGAGCCTGGGCCGGGCCTCTACCAAAGGCCCATGTCCTGGACATCGCCATGCCCGCCATGGCGGGCACCTTCCGGCCCGCAACCGCAGCGGGGTCCTGCGAGCGACGGCCGCCGGTGTGAAGTTTCACACCGGCAAGCCCAGGCCATAAAGGGCCGCTGCATGGTCATTTATAGAGCACCTGGGGCAGCCACAAGCCAATAGCCGGGAACTGGTAGAGCAGGATGATGGCGACGACCTGAATGCCCATGAAGGGCAGCATGCCGGCAAAAATCTGGTTCAGGGAAACATGCGGCGGACTCACCCCCTTCAGATAGAAAGCCGCCATGGCCACCGGCGGGCTCAGGAAGGCCGTCTGCAGGTTCAGCGCCACCAGCAGGCCAAAGAACAGCGGGTCAACGCCGAAATTGTCCAGGAGCGGGATGAAGATGGGCATGAAGATGACGATGATCTCGGTCCACTCCAGGGGCCAGCCCAGAATGAAAATGATGACCTGGCTGAGGATCAGGAACTCGGTCTTGGTCAGGTTCATCGACATGACCCACTTCTCCACCAGTTCCTGGCCGCCCAGGAGTGCGAAGGCCGCGGAGAAGATGGCCGAGCCTACAAACAGCCAGCACACCATGGCGCTGGTCTTGGCGGTCAGGAACACCGACTCCTTGACCACATCCATGGTCAGCTGCCGGTAGGCCGCTGCGAGCACAAAGCCCCCCAGCGCCCCGACTGCCGCAGCCTCCGTCGGCGTGGCCAGACCGAACACGATCGAACCCAGCACCGCCAGAATCAGCACCAGCAAGGGAAAGAAGCTCGACAGCAGCATCTTGAAAATTTCAAGGCGTGCATAGCTCAGCAGGGCATAAAAAACCAACAGGGCGGCACCCCCTGCACCCAGGCCGATCCAGTAGCCGGCAGGCGCAGGCTGACGCTCGCTTGCCGCTGCGCCCGCTGCGGGGGTGACCGCCGGCGTCTCGACTGAGGCCGCAGCAGCCGCATCAGAGGCTTGTGCTTGCGGCTCCTCGCTGCCTGGCGGGGGCTTGAGGCTGTCCTCCTCTTCCTGGGCGCCCTCCGGTTCGGCCAATCCGCCTGCTTCGGCCTTGTCGGTTTCGCCCATCGCCTGCAACTCGGTCACTTCTTCTGCGGGCGCAACGGATGTCACGCTCTGGTAACTGGCCAGCGCAACGGCTGCAAACAGAACCGCAGGGAACAGAACCACAGCCAGCTGGCCGAGCAGATAACGGCTGGAAACCCCGGCATTGCGTCGACCCTTGAGGGCGGCAAGCAAACCGCTCAGGGCACGCCTTGCCGGCTCGGCCCCGATGCGCAGCAGCGGCTCGGGCAAGGGCACCGCGCGCTGATGCAGGCTCAGCGGCGGCGCCAATTCGGGTTTGAACCAGGCCATGACAATCACATACACGATGTACAGCCCCGCCAGCATCAGCCCGGGAAAGAAGGCACCGGCGTACAACTGAACCACCGACACTCCCGCCGTGGCCCCGTACACGATCAGCAGCACGCTGGGCGGAATCAGGATGCCCAGACAGCCTCCGGCCGTGATGGCCCCTGCCGACAGGCGAACGTCGTAGCCGGCGCGCAGCATCTGCGGCAAGGCCAACAGCCCCATCAAGGTCACCACCGCACCCACAATGCCGGTGGCGGTGGCGAACACAGCGCAGGTGACCAGGGTGGCCACTGCGAGCGAGCCGGGCACCCGCGCCAGCGCCAGATGCAGACTGCGAAAGAGCTTGTCGATGAGGTTGGCGCGTTCGACCAGGTACCCCATGAACACAAACAGGGGAATGGAGATGAGCACATCGTTGCCCATCACCGAGAAGGCCCGCTGCACCATCAAGTCCAGGGTCTGCCGCACGGCACCACCCACACTCTGGTCCCCCGAGTGGTAGGCAAAAAAGGTGAACAGCATGCCCATGCCCATGAGCGTGAAGGCCGTGGGGAATCCCAGCATGATGGCCACCACCACCAGCGACAGCATCAACAATCCGTAGTGGCCGTTGGTCATGGTGTCCACGCTCAACACCATGGCCAGCGCCGCCAGACCGATCAGCCCCATCAGGGTGAAGCCAAACCACAATTCCTTGCGCACTTTCATGCGGCACCCCCCTTGCGGGTCACATACACATCGAGCGCTTCAATGTCGCTGTCCTTGACATGGACCATTTCCTTGAGCTTGTCGACATCGACCTCCTCGACGTCCTGTTCGCGCGAGGGCCACTGGCCGGTCTGCAGGCAGATCACGCAACGCACAATCTCCACCACCCCCTGCAAAAGCAGGATGAAGCCCGCCACGGGCACCACGAACTTGAACGGATAGACCGGCAAGGGGTCGGCATTGAAGGTCTGCTCACGGATGGCCAGTGAGGCGTTGGCGAAATCCCAGCCGGCCCAGGTCAGGGCAATAATGCCGGGCAGGAAAAATACGATGTACAGGATCAGATCGATGCTGGCCTGGGTGCGGGGCTGGAAAAAGCCGTAGAGCACGTCCCCGCGCACATGGCCATTTTTGGCCAGGGTGTAGGCACCAGCCATCATGAACAACACGCCGTAGAGCATGATCTGGGCGTCCAGCACCCAGGCATGCGGCTTGTTGAGCACATACCGGGAAAAAACTTCCCAGCTGATCAGCAAGGTCAGCAACAGCACCGCCCAGGCGGTGAATTTGCCACACCAGGTGGAAAAGCGGTCCACCGCCAGAAGCATTTTTTGCATTGCAACTCCCGAAACGAAAGAGGGGCGCGAAGGCGCCCCTCTTCAGGCCCACCCGGAGGTGTCAGGCCTTCTTGCCCTTGCCGAAATAATGGTTGTAAGCCATCTTGAAATCGACCATGTAGTCGTTTTGCCACTGACCGGCCCGTTGCGCAAAGGCGCGCTGCGAATCCAGAACCTTCTTGAACATGGCGTTCTCGCCGCCTTTCTTGTCCATGATCTTGTCCCAGGAGGCCAGCTGGGCCTTGAGGATGGCGTCCGGTGTCTTGTAGAACTTGACGCCGGCTTTCTTGAGCTCTTCATAGTCCTTGGAATTGCGCTCGATGGCCTTCCAGCTCATGTCAGCGCTGGCCGCCTGCACGGCGTAATCGATGATGGACTTGAGTTCACCGGGCAGGGCGTTGAGCTTGCCCTTGTTGAACAGGATCTCGAACTGCTCACCGCTTTGGTGGAAGCTTTGCAGCATGCAGTTCTTGACCACGTCGGGAAAGCCCAGCAACCTGTCAGAGGACGCGTTGTTGAACTCGGCGCCATCGATCAGACCCCGATCCAGAGCAGGCACGATTTCTCCCCCGGGCAGCGGGTTCACGGCGGCCCCCATGTCGGTGTACATGTCCACGGCCAGACCCACGGTGCGGAATTTGATGCCCTTGATGTCGGCGGCCTTGGCAATCGGCTTCTTGAACCAGCCAAACGGCTGAGTGGGCATGGGACCGTACAGGTACGAGGTCACGTCCATGTTCAGGGTTTTGTAGATCTCTTCAAGCAGGGCCTTGCCACCCCCGTAGTTGTGCCAAGCCAGGACCATGTTCGGATCCATGCCGAAGGCCGGGCCAGACCCCCACAGGGCCAGTGCCGAGTTTTTGCCATAGTGATAGGCCACCACGCCATGACCGCCATCCAGGGTGCCCTTGGCGACCGCTTCGAGCAGCTGGAAGGCCGGCACCACGGCGCCGGAGGGCAGCACTTCAATCTTGAGCTTGCCGCTGGCCATGTCGTTGACCTTCTTGGCAAAGTCATTGGCATACTCATGGAAAATGTCTTTGGCCGGCCAGGTGCTCTGAAAGCGCAGGGTGGTCGTGGTCTGGGCCGTGGCAATCATCGGGGCCGAGACGGCGCCGGCAGCCACAGCGGCTCCCTTGAGCATGCCGCGGCGGTTGGTGACGGTTTTTTTCGAGTCCATGAGTGTCTCCGTGAGAGGTGGATGAGGAACTTGTTGATTGTCACGATTTGACCGGCAATGAACACGAGGGTTTTTACCTAGCTTCACTGTTCGGGTTTTGAACTGATTGGTATGCAGAAGGCTGCAGCCGCACGCTGAAACCCGGCGGCGGGGACTGCCGATTCAGGGTCCCGAGCCGGTCAGGGAGAGCGCTGCCAGCGCCATGATCTGCGCTGAATCTACCAATTCCTGGACCCCCACATATTCGTCGGGCTGGTGGGCCAGGTCCAAAATGCCCGGACCGTAGGCGATGCAGTGCTGGAGCTTGCCACTGCGCACGATGTGCTTCTGGTCGTAGGTCCCCGGGCTGGCGATGTAGCGGGGCTCACGACCGAGCACCCGCGCGATGGCACGCGCGGTGGCCTCGACCACCGGGGCATCGCGGGGCGTGGCGGTGGGCACAAAACTCATGATGTCGCGAATCGCATAGTCAAAGCCCGGCCGGGTCTGCCGCAGTTCATCGAGCATGTCGACAATTTCCTGACGCACCGCCTCCAGGTTTTCCTCGGCAATGAAGCGCCGGTCGAGCACCGCCCTGCAGCTGTGGGCCACCACCGGCGCAGGCAAATCCCCGGTCGGCCAGCCACGCGCGTCCTGGCTGTAGGTCTGCTCGACCTGACCGCCATGGATGCTGTTGATATTGAGCGTGCTGACGCGCGCGCCGGGTGGCTCCACCGGCTCGGCGGTGTGCCTCTGGCGCAGGCTGGGCTGCAGCCGGGTCTCGAGCAGCTGGATGAAGGCGCTCATGTGGTGGATGGCACTGTCGCCCAAAAAGGGCATCGAGCCATGGGCGATGCGCCCGCGGGTCTCGACCTCGCCCCACCACACGCCGCGGTGACCCAGGCAGATGCGGTCGACCCCCAGCGGCTCCGGAATGATCACATGGTGCACCCGCGGGACGCTGAAGTAACCCCGCTCGGCCAGATACCCGACCCCGGAAAAACCGCCGGACTCCTCGTCCACCGTGCCGCTGATCTCAAGGGCGCCGGCCAGGGGCAGGCCGGATTCGATCAGGGATTCGCAAGCGATGATGCTCGAGGCCAGTCCCCCCTTCATGTCGCAGGTGCCTCGGCCGTACACGCGCCCTTGCACCAGGGCCGCGGCAAAGGGGTCGTGGGTCCAGCCCGGCCCGGGCTCGACCACATCGATATGGCTGTTGAAGTGCACGCACTCGCCCGCAGTGCGGCCCTGCCAGCGGGCGATCACATTGATGCGGGGGTGACGGTCGTTGTCACCGGGGGCGCCGTGCGCACGCACATACTCCACCGCAAAACCACGCCGGGCCAGGCGTTCACCCACATGACGGGCGCAGGCCTCATAGGCATCGCCCGGCGGATTGATGGTTGGGATGCGCACCAGCTCCTGGGTCAGGGCGGTGACTTCATCTCGCTTGGCCTCGATGCGGGCCAGCAGGGCATCGACGGAAGTGGTCATGCAAACACTCTATGCCGTGCCCGCCGGGGCTCCAGTCACGCGTGCTACAGCCCCTCAGTTCTGCCGCCAGGGCAGACCATGAAAACGCCAGCCGCCCTGTTTGCCGCGCTGCGCCTGGGCATCAGGGTCGCCCTCGAAACCTTCAAGGATGTTGTAGGCTTGCAGGCCCAGCACCGTGGCGCGCTGAGCCGCGGCCACCGAGCGCACCCCGCTGCGGCACAGCATCAGCAATTTGCGACCGCCCGCTCCCAGCGCCTGAACACCGGCATCGAAATCAGGATTGGGGCCCATGCCGGGCCATTGTTTCCAGGCCAGCGCCTCGGCGCCTGGCACAAAACCCACCCAGGCGCGCTCGGCATCGGTTCGCACATCCACCAGCACCGCCTGGCCGGACTGCACCCAGTCCCAGGCCAGTTGCGGGCTGACATCGCCGGCATAGCCCTCGGCAGGCTGCACCGTGGCCAGCACATCGCCGCCAGCGTCATGCCGAAGGCCGGAGCTGAGGTTGGCGGGCACCGCCTCGTCGATCCGCCGGGGTCTGGGCAGGTTGAGCTGGCGCATGGTCGCGACAAACTCGGCCAGAGACTTGCCAGCGACCCGGACGTTGCTGCGTTTTTCGTCGCCGATGCGCGAATGGCTGCGACCCTGGTAATCATGGCCAGGCCAGACCAGGGTGTCGTCGGGCAGGGCAAACAGGACCTGCGTGAGGCTGTGGTAAAGCGCCTCGGGGCTGCCGGACTGGAAGTCGGTACGCCCGCATCCATTGATGAGCAGCGTGTCCCCGGTAAAGACGTGACGGGTGGGGCCACAAGCCCAGACAAAGCTCATGCTGCCCGCGGTATGCCCGGGGGTGTGCAGGCAGCGCAGCTGCTGGGCACCAAAGTTCAGCACCTGGCCATGGGTGAGTTGCTCGGAGGCGGTGCCGATCTGGCAGCCCTCCGGGGCCGCGGTGCGTGCACCGCTGTGCTCGGCCAGTCGGGCGGCGCTGGTGATGTGGTCAGCATGGGCGTGGGTTTCCACCGTCCAGGCCAGGGTCAAGCCCCGCTCGCGCAGCACCTGCAGGTCGCGCTCAAGCTGCTCGTCGACCGGGTCGATGATCAGGGCCTGGCGGCTGTCCTCGTCCACCAGCACATAGGTGTAGGTGGAGGAAGCCGGGTCAAACAACTGGATCGGGTCCATGGTTCAGGCAAATCGGGTGAGCATGTCGGCCACATGATCGGCCGACGCGTCGCCTTGCTCGATCATGCATCCCACCATGGCAAAAAAGGCCTTGTCGAGTGCCTTGCGCGCAGCGGCCATCTGCTGGGCCACTTTTTCGCAGTCAGCGCCTTCGTCGATGAGTCGCTGCAAGCCACGCACCTGGCCCTCGATCCGCGACAGGCGCGCGCACAGCAGTTTTTTCTTCTCGCGATCCAGGATTTGGCTCATTTGGCACTCCGATTGCGGGCTTCGGCCCTTGAACGAACAATCATAGCCCTGCACGCACCCCGTGACTGTCAGTGACAGGCAAGCTGTCAGGCGCTAAGATGCCTGTTTGAATTGACGTTAACGTAAACGTCAACCGTCCCGGAGTTTCCTGCCATGACCGACCTGTCCGCCGAATTCAAGGCCCTGGCCGAATACCGCCCCACCCACAAGGTGCGTTTTGTCACCGCCGCCAGCCTGTTTGACGGGCATGACGCAGCGATTGGCATCATGCGCCGCATCCTGCAGGGCATGGGTGCCGAAGTCATCCACCTGGGCCACAACCGCTCGGTCGACGAGGTTGTGACGGCCGCTCTGCAGGAAGACGTGCAGGGCATTGCGGTGTCAAGCTATCAAGGCGGCCACAATGAATACTTCACCTACATGGTCGAACTGCTCAAACAGCGTGGCGGCCAGAACATCCAGGTCTTTGGCGGCGGCGGCGGCGTGATCGTGCCGGCCGAAATCCGCATGCTGGCCGAGCATGGCGTGCGCATCTTCAGCCCCGAGGACGGCCAGAAAATGGGCCTGGCCGGCATGATCGGAGAGATGGTCATGCGCTGCGACAAGGATTTCTCGCCGCTGGCCCCCCGGACCCTCGAGGCCATTGAGGGCCACACCGACCTGAACTGGCGTGCCCTGGCCCGGCTGATGACAGCTCTGGAGAACGCAACAGCAGATCCACAGACCGTCGAAGCCCTGCGCGCAGCCGCCGCCCAGACAAAGGTGCCGGTGCTGGGCATCACCGGCACCGGCGGCGCAGGCAAATCCAGCCTGACCGACGAGCTGGTGCGCCGCCTGCGGCTGGACCAGGATGACAGCCTGCGCGTGGCGGTGGTCTCGATCGACCCCTCGCGCCGCAAGAGCGGTGGCGCCCTGCTGGGCGACCGCATCCGCATGAATGCGATTTCGCCCTGGTCCAAAGGCCCGCGCGTCTTCATGCGCAGCCTGGCCACACGCGACTTCGGCAGTGAGATTTCTGCGGCCCTGCCCGACGTGATTGCGGCCTGCAAGGTGGCCGGCTTTGACCTGGTCATCGTCGAGACCTCCGGCATTGGCCAGGGCGATGCCGCCATCGTGCCGCACGTCGATGTACCGATGTACGTGATGACCCCCGAATTCGGCGCTGCCAGCCAGCTCGAAAAAATCGACATGCTGGACTTTGCCGAGTTCGTGGCCATCAACAAGTTCGATCGCAAGGGCGCCGCCGACGCCCTGCGCGATGTCGCCAAGCAGGTGCAGCGCAACCAGCAAGCCTGGAGCGTCCCGACCGAGCAGATGCCGGTGTTTGGCACCATGGCGGCGCGCTTCAATGACGACGGCGTCACGGCGCTGTACCAGGCCCTGAAAAGACGCTTGGCCACGCTGGGCCTGAAATTCACCGACGGCCGCCTGCCGCGCGTGGATGTGCGCCACTCCACCCACCAGAACCCCATCGTGCCTTCGGCCCGCACCCGCTACCTGGCCGAGATCAGCGACACCGTGCGCGGCTACAAGAAACGAGCGCGCGAACAGGCCCGCCTCGCCCGCGAGATCCAGCAACTGCGCGCTGCCGCCCAAATGCTCGAAGTGGACAAGCCCGGCCGCGCCAAGGCCGCCGAAGCCGCCATCGACCTGGCCACCGCCCGCGAGGCCATGCAGGATCCGGCCGCCAAGAAGCTGCTGGCCCAGTGGCCCGACATGCAAAAGGCCTATGCCGGTGATGAATACGTGGTCAGGATCCGTGACAAGGAAATCCGCACTGCCCTGACGACCACCACCCTGAGCGGCAACAAGATTCGCAAAGTTGCGCTGCCCAAGTACGAAGACCACGGCGAAATCCTCCAGTGGCTGATGCTCGACAACGTGCCCGGCAGCTACCCCTACACGGCCGGCACGTTTGCCTTCAAGCGCGAGGGCGAAGACCCGACCCGCATGTTTGCCGGTGAAGGCGATCCCTTCCGCACCAACCGCCGCTTCAAGCTGGTCAGCGAAGGCATGCCCGCCAAACGCCTGTCCACCGCCTTCGACTCGGTCACGCTGTATGGCAACGACCCCGACCTGCGCCCCGACATCTACGGCAAGATCGGCAACTCCGGCGTGAATGTGGCCACGCTCGACGACATGAAGGTGCTGTACTCGGGCTTCGACCTGTGCCACCCGACCACCTCAGTGTCGATGACCATCAACGGCCCCGCGCCCACCATCCTGGCCATGTTCATGAACACGGCCATCGACCAACACACGACCAAGTTCCAGGCCGAGAACGGCCGCGAACCCACCGAGACCGAATCCGCCAAGATCAGGGAATGGGTGCTGGCCAATGTACGCGGCACGGTGCAGGCCGACATCCTCAAGGAGGACCAGGGGCAGAACACCTGCATCTTCTCGACCGAATTCAGCCTGAA
>CAYMMK010000071.1:0-13941 GCA_964391575.1 uncultured Limnohabitans sp. | reverse complement strand
CATAGGCAAACACCCCCAGGGCCGAACCCACCATCACCACCGGCATGATGGCCAGACCATCAAGCCCATCGGTCAGGTTCACCGCGTTACTCGAACCCACAATCACCAGATAGGTGAGGATGACGAAGCCAAATACCCCTAGCGGGTAGCTCACTTCCTTGAAAAAGGGCACCAGCAAGCCTGCCTTGGGTGGCAAATCGATGTCAAAACCGGACATCACCCAGCTGATGAAAAGCTCCAACACCTTGAGGTTGGAGCTTTCGGAAATGCTGAACACCAGGTACAGCGCCGCCGTCAGACCGATCACCGACTGCCAGAAATATTTTTCTCGCGAGCGCATACCCTCGGGGTCCTTGCGCACCACCTTGCGCCAGTCATCGACCCATCCGATAGCCCCAAATCCGATGGTCACGATCAGGACGATCCAGACAAACCGGTTGGTCAGGTCAAACCACAGCAGCGTGGAGAGGGCAATCGACAGCAGGATCAGCACCCCGCCCATGGTGGGCGTGCCGCTTTTGACCAGATGCGTCTGCATGGCATATTCACGCACCGGTTGGCCAATCTTCAGTGCGGTCAGCCGGCGAATCACCCACGGGCCGGCCGCCAGCCCGATCAGCAAGGCCGTCAAGGCCGCCATGACGGCGCGAAAGGTGATGTAGTTGAACACCCGCAAAAAGCTCCATTCGGGTGAAAGGCCCTGGAGCCACTGGGCCAGGCTAAGCAGCATGGTCCACCCCTTGTTGTTGTCGATCGGCATCCTGCAGGGCCTGCACCACCAGCTCCATCTTCATGAAGCGTGAACCCTTGACCAAAATGCTTTTAAATTGGTGCGCATCAGCCTGTACGGCCGCCAACAGGCTGGCCCTGTCGGCAAAGTGCTGACCTGTGCCAAAGGCCTGATGCGCATGGGCACTGAGCGCACCAAGCGTCCACAGCTGCTGCACCCCCCGACGGACCGCGCAGGCCCCCACTTCGGCATGAAAGGCCTGACCCTGCTGACCGACCTCGCCCATGTCGCCCAGCACCAGCAGCCGTGGTGCGGGCAACTCGGCCAAGACATCAATCGCAGCAAGCACAGAATCGGGGTTGGCATTGTAGGTATCGTCAACCAGGGTCCGGCTGCCACCGGACAGGGTCATGGCGCGAGAGCGTCCCTTCACCGGCTCAAAGGCCTGCAGTCCTTGTGCCACGGCCGTCAATGGCACCCCGGCAGCCAGCGCACAGGCCGCTGCCGCCAGAGCATTCTTGACGTTGTGGCGACCCGCAATATGCAGCCGCACGGGCGCCGTGCCCGCTGGCGTGAGCAGGGTCAATTGCCAGGCCGCCGCTTGCCAGACCAGCACGGCTGCACTGACCTCTGCGCCCTGCAGGGCAAAACAGCTCTGTCGACGAGTACCGCCAAGCTCGCGCCACAGAGGTGTGTATTCGTCATCGGCCGGAAAAACTGCCACGCCGGTCGCAGGCAGGGCCTGCAGCACAGACCCGTTTTCAAGCGCCACCGCTTGCACACTGTGCATGAATTCCTGGTGTTCACGCTGGGCGTTATTGACCAGCGCCACGGTGGGCTGGGCGATCGCGGCCAGTGCGGCAATTTCGCCCGGGTGGTTCATGCCCAGTTCAACCACCGCCAGGCGGTGGTGAGCCCTCAGCCTGAGCAGGGTCAGCGGCACTCCGATATCGTTGTTGAGGTTACCCTCGGTCGCCAGACAGTGGTCGGGCGCTGCAGCACGCAGGATCGCCGCAATCATCTGGGTGACGGTCGTCTTGCCGTTGCTTCCGGTGACGGCAATGAGCGGCAGCTCGAACTGGGCACGCCAGCCCGCCGCCAGCGCGCCCAGGGCCTGGCGCGTATCAGGGACCACCAGGGCCGGCAAGCCCGCCTGGGCTGCAGCGGGCTCGCCAGCCATTTCGCACAACACAGCCACAGCGCCGGCCTCCTGCGCCTGCGAAATATAGGCATGGCCGTCAAAACGCTCGCCTCGCAGGGCTACGAAAAGATCGCCGGCTTGCAGGCTGCGGCTGTCGGTGTGTACGCGCTGAACCACGACATCAGCACCGCGAAGCTGCGCGCCCGCTATCCAGTCGCATGCACGCGAAAGAGAGAGATCCAGCCTCATGCGGCCTGCTCCTGCACGCCATTGGTGCGACCGGCCAGCGCACGGCCGGCCTGCTCCATATCCGAGAAGGGCAACAGGCGGCCCCCGATGTCCTGCGTGGTTTCATGGCCCTTGCCGGCCAGCAGGATGACGTCCTGTGCGGCCGCATGCCGCACGGACCAGTCAATTGCCTCGGCACGATCGGCGATCACGGTAACCGCCTGGGGTGTTTGCAGGCCCTGCACCATCTGTCGCAGGATGTCCTCGGGCGGTTCGGAGCGCGGGTTGTCGCTGGTGAAGACCAGCCGTGCTGCGCCGCTTTCGGCGGCAGCCGCCATCAGGGGGCGCTTGAACGGGTCTCGGTCACCGCCGCAGCCCATCACACACCACAGTTGCCCGCCACGTGCCTGCGCCAGCGGCTCAAGTGCAGACAGGGCCTGACGGACGGCATCCGGGGTGTGGGCGTAATCCACCACCACCGCCGGGGACTGTTCAGGGCCAGGAACCCGCTGCATGCGGCCGGGCACCGGCGTCAAGGCTGTGCAGGCCTGCACGGCCTCCTCGAGAGGTACACCACAGGCGCGCTGAGCAGCAATCACACCCAGCAGGTTGTCGAGGTTGTAGTCGCCGATCAGAGCGGTTTCAAGCCGGGCACTTTGTGGGCCCTCGAACACCTGCATGGACAGCCCCTGCGCCGAGACTTGAGTGTGTCCGAACAGCCGTGCTGAGCGCTGATGGCGTGAACAGGTCCACAGGTCGGACGCCCTGGCTTGCAAGCGGGCTGCCAGAGCCGGACCCTGCGGATCATCCAAGTTGACCACGGCCGAGCGCAGACCCGGCCAGTCAAACAGGGCACGTTTGGCCTCCCAGTAGGCCTGCATCGAGCCGTGGTAGTCGAGGTGGTCCTGGGTGAAATTGGTGAAGATGGCGACGTGAATCCGGGTACCCGCGAGCCGATGCTCGGCCAACCCGATCGAAGACGCCTCGATCGCGCAATGGGTCCAGCCGCGGTCGGCGAAACTTCGAAAGGCCTGCTGCAATCGCACCGGATCGGGCGTGGTCATGCCGGTGGTCTCGAGCACAGGCGGGCGCCCGGTTCCCAGCGTACCCACCAGTGCGCAGGCCCGGCCGCTGTGCGACAGGGCCTGTGCGAGCCACCAGGTCGTGGAGGTCTTGCCATTGGTCCCGGTCACGGCCAGCACCTGGAGATCATCGCTGGGCCGGTCATACCAGGCATCGGCGATCGGGCCGGTCAGGGCCTTGAGCGATGGCACGCAGGCCAGTCGGTGGGGTTGACGCAGGGCATCGGCCGCCAGCAGATCCGACCAGCGCTGGGCACCTTCGGCCTCGAGCAGGCAGGCGGCTGCGCCCTGGGCCAGTGCATCGGCCAGGTACTGGCGTCCGTCGGTGGCCGCGCCGGGCCAGGCAATAAAGCCGTCGCCGGGTTGCACCCGTCGGCTGTCGGTGCGCAAGGCGCCCGTGACGCGTTCACGCAGCCAGCCGCTGACTTCAATCGGGTCGTGCAGGATCGTCATCAGAACGACTCCTCGACGGTATGAGCCACGATCTGCGGCTTGACCGCCATGTCCGGTTGCACGCCCATCATGCGCAGGGTCTGCTGTACGGTTTCGCTGAACACCGGCGCAGCCACTTCACCACCGTAGTAACGACCGGCCGAGGGCTCGTCGATCATGACCGCCACCACAATGCGGGGCTGCTCGATCGGCGCCAGGCCCACAAACCAGCCCCGGTATTTCTTGCTCGCGTAGCCCTTGCCTTCCTGCTTGCGTGCCGTGCCCGTCTTGCCACCGACCGAATAGCCGACCGTCTGGGCCTTCTGGGCGGTGCCGCCCGGGCCGGCTGCCATCTGGAGCATGTGCCGCACGGCGTGAGCATTCTGCGTGCTCATGACGCGCAGACCCTGAACCGGCTCGGCCCGCTTGATGAGCGATACCGGCACGATTTCACCTTCGCGTGCAAAGACGGTATAGGCCCGGGCCACCTGCAGCAGGCTGCCTGACAGGCCATAGCCATAACTCATGGTGGCCTGCTCGATCGGACGCCAGGTCTTGTAGGGCCGCAAACGCCCGGAAACCACGCCCGGAAATGGAATCTGCGGCTTCTGTCCAAAGCCGATCTGCGAGTAGAACTCCCACATCTCGCGCGGCTCCATCTGCATGGCCAGCTTGACGGTGCCCACATTGCTGGATTTCTGGATCACCTCATTGACACTCAGAACACCGTGCGGATGGGCATCGCTGATGGTCGAGCCGGTGATGGTGATGCGTCCCGGGGCGGTCTGAATCGGGGTTTCGGGCCGCACCAACCCCTTTTCCAGCGCCAGTCCGATGACAAAGGGTTTCATGGTCGAGCCCGGCTCGAAGGTGTCGGTCAGGGCCCGGTTACGCAGTTGCTCGCCGGTGAGGTTGACGCGCCGTGCCGGCGAATAGCTGGGGTAATTGGCCAGCGCAAGCACCTCGCCACTCAGGGCATCAAGAACCACCACGCTGCCGGCCTTGGCCTTGTGTTCCTGCACGGCCGCACGCAGCTTCTGGTAGGCAAAAAACTGCACCTTGCTGTCGATCGAGAGCTGGATGTCCTGGCCATCGACCGGTGCCACGGTCTCGCCGACCGCCTCCACCACCCGCCCCAGCCGGTCCTTGATCACACGACGGGATCCGGCCTGGCCTGCAAGTTCCTTCTGGAACACCAGCTCCACGCCCTCCTGGCCCTTGTCCTCCACATTGGTGAAGCCCACCACATGGGCGGCCGCCTCACCCTCGGGGTACAGACGCTTGTATTCCTTGATGCTGTAGACCCCCTTGATGCCCAGGGCCAAGGCCTCGCGGGCCACCGACTCGTCCATCTGGCGGCGCAGCCAGACAAAGGACTTGTCCTCGTCCTGCAGTTTCTGTTCGAGCTCTGCACTGGACATCTGCAGCAGCCGGGCCAGCTGGCGCAGGCGGGGGGCATCGCGATCGATCTCTTCCGGATTGGCCCACAGGCTGGGCGCGGGCACGCTGGAAGCCAGCAGCATGCCATTGCGGTCGAGCACCCGACCCCGGTTGGCCGGCAGCGTCAAAGTGCGGGCAAAACGCACTTCTCCCTGCCGGATATAGAAATCATTGCCGATCACCTGCACGTACACGGCACGTCCGGCCAGGGCAAGAAAGGCCCCCGCCATCAGGCCCACAATCAGTTTGCTGCGCCAGACCGGTGTCGGACTGGCCAGCAATGGGCTCGAGGACAATTGCACCGTCCGGCTCATGGACGACGCTCCGCAGGGGCGGCGACGGGCACGGAGGGTCGTGCCACATACTGGGTGATGCCCGGGTGGGCCGGGCGCATCTGCAATTGCTGGCGTGCAATCTGCTCGACCCTCAAGGGAGTGGCCTGGGCTCGGCGCTCGACCTCCAGACGATCGTGCTCGACCTGCAGGCGCTGACCCTCACGGCGTGCAGCCTCCAGCTCCACAAAGAGGCGCCGGGCCTCGTACTGGCTGTGCACCAGGAAAAGTGCGCTGAGCACCAGCAGCACCAGCAAGAGCAGGTTGATGCGGATCATGCAGGCACCCCTGTGCGTTCGGCCACACGCATGATGGCGCTGCGGGCGCGCGGATTGGCCTGCACCTCCTGCGCCGAGGGGCGGCTGCGCCCCAGCAACTGCAAGGGCAAGGGTCGTGGCGCGGCAAAGGGTGCGCGGCGGTCGACCACTTCGCGGGCATGGGCAGCCATGAACTGCTTGACAATGCGGTCCTCCAGCGAGTGGAAGCTGATGACCACCAGCCGCCCTCCCTCGCGCAGGACCTGGAGACTGGCCGCTAACGCCTGCTCGAGCTCCTCAAGCTCGGCGTTGATGAAAATCCGAAAAGCCTGAAATGTCCGCGTTGCAGGGTTCTGGCCCGGCTCGCGGGTTTTGACCGTGTCAGCCACGAGCCTGGCCAGATCGGTGGTGCCTGCAACCGGGCGCCCAGCCTGTCGGCGAGCGACAATCGCTTTTGCAATCTGAACAGCAAACCGTTCTTCGCCATAGTCACGCACCACCTCCGTGATTTCCTGGGCTGATGCCGAGGCCAGCCATTGGGCCACCGACTGACCGCGCGTGGTGTCCATGCGCATGTCCAGCGGTCCGTCAAAACGAAAAGAAAAACCCCTGTCGGGGTTGTCGATCTGAGGGGAGCTGACACCGAGATCCATCAGCACACCATCGACGCTGCCTGGTGGCAGGTCTCCCAGGTGGCGAAAGCCTTCGTGGCGCACTTCCAGCCGGACATCGGCAATCTGACGCGCCTCCTCGATAGCCTGCGGGTCCTTGTCAAACACCGTCAGCCGTGCACCTTCACCCAACAGGGACAGGATGCGGCGGGAGTGACCGCCACGACCGAATGTCGCATCTACATAATGACCCTGCCGGCCAGCCCGCGCCGCCAACAAAACATCGACCGCCTCATGCAGAAGCACGGTGGTGTGAACGAGCGCCAACGCAGGGGATTGCATCAGAACGAGAAATCCTTGAAAACATCTGGCATCTCGCCCTGCATCGCCTGGGCCTCCTGGGCTTCATAGGTGGCCTTGTCCCAGAGTTCGAAGTGCGCCCCCATCCCCAGCAGCATGGTCTCGCGGGAGATGCCAGCCGCCTGGCGCAGTTCGGGGGAAATCAGCACCCTGCCCGTGGTATCCATCTCGACGTCCATGGCATTGCCCAGAAAGATGCGTTTCCACCATTGGCCCGACATGGGCAGCTGTGCAATGCGCTCGCGAAAGCGCTCCCATTCGGGTCGCGGAAACACCATCAAGCAGCCGTGCGGGTGCCGGGTAATGGTCAGCTGACCCTGAGCCATGGCGCTCAGGACGTCACGGTGCCGGGTCGGCACCGACAGCCGCCCCTTGGCATCCAGACTCAGCGATGAAGCCCCTTGGAACAAGAATCCGCCTTTTCCGGAAAAGACCCCAGCCCAGGCGCCTTTCCCCACTAAATTGCACTTTTTTGCACTGTATCAGGAAATCCAACCGCTGCAAGGGGTCAATCGGTTTTTTTTCAATGAAATCAAAGGCTTAGAACAGGTTTTGCGTCAAGGATCAGGACAAAATATTAAGGTATCAAAAGCACTTAGGCATGGGATTCAAAGTAAGGTCTGAAGGTAGGGGTGGCTGGATGAA
This sequence comes from uncultured Limnohabitans sp., assembly GCA_964391575.1. Taxonomy (GTDB): domain Bacteria; phylum Pseudomonadota; class Gammaproteobacteria; order Burkholderiales; family Burkholderiaceae_C; genus Limnohabitans_A. Next base: position 6,683 of record CAYMMK010000071.1, on the reverse strand, counting down.
CCTGAAAAAAAGCCCCGCAAGCGGGGCTGGGCGAATCGGGTCGGGGGCTCTGCTCAGTCACCGAACATTTTTTGCTTGAGTTCACGTCGCTGCTGGGCCTCCAGCGACAAATTGGCTGTGGGCCGGGCCAGCAGACGACCCACCCCGATAGGCTCGCCAGTCTCGTCGCAAAAGCCATAGTCCTCAGCATCGATCCGGGCAATCGACTGCTCGATCTTCTTGAGCAGTTTGCGCTCGCGGTCGCGGGTGCGCAACTCCAACGCATGCTCCTCCTCGATGGTGGCGCGGTCAGCCGGATCGGGCACCACCACCGTCTCCTCGCGCAGATGCTCGGTGGTTTCACCGGCGTTGTTGAGGATGTCCTGCTTGAGCAGCATCAACTTGCGCCGGAAATAGGCCATCTGCACATCGTTCATGTATTCGCTGTCGGGCATCGCCAGAATGTCGGCATCCTGGAGGGCGTCCAGGGGACGAGTCTTCCAGTGATGGGCACGCTTGGGGTCTTTCTTGATCGCTATGGCAGGCGCAGGGGCAATGGAAACGGGCATGGTCTGGAGGTAACTGGATTTCGCGGCTGTCGAGGCCACTGCGGGCGGCATCGACGGCACGGTCAGGGCCGCCAGCCGCGCCGAGGGGCGCGTCGAGCGGACCGGTTGATCGGGGCGGGCAAGCGCTGGCACGGACACTGTCGCACCCGCAGCCTTGGCGGGAGCGGATTGTGCCTGAACACCCGTGGCCTTTCGGTGCGCCGGCGCGGACTTCACAGGCGCGGACTTCACAGGCACGGACTTCTTAGGTGTGGATTTCGCAGGTGTGGACTTCGCAGATGCAGCGGACTTGGCTGGCAGGGTGGACTTGGCAGGTTTGCGGTCTGCGGGCCGGGGGGTGGAAGCAACCCGTGTCCTCGGCGATGTCGACTTGGCAGAAACTGCGCGTGCAGAAGCCTTGGCACTGGCTTTTTTGCCCGCTGCCGACCCCTGGGTCGTGGGTCGCGCAGATGGGGCCGCCGTCCGGGCTATGGATTTGCCCACCGCTTTCGCCACGGTTTTCGCGCTGACCTTGGCAGCGATCTTGGGCCGGGACATCCGGCTAGCGGCCGGGGTGCTGGATTTCACGGGGGCCTTCTTGGCAGGTGCCGCGCGCGAAGCTGTTTTCACGCCGGTTTTGACAGCCGTCTTGCGTGCAGGACGGGCCGAGCGATTCGTCTGGGCACCGGATGCGGCCTTGGGGGCAGGCTTGCGCGACGTCTTGGCCTTGGCGGGAGCAGATGCGCGGGGGCGCGAAGGCTTTGCAGCGGTGGCCTTGGAGGCCTTGGCGCGTTTCACTGTTTTGCTGGGTGTCTTCAACTGGGGTCTCCTCACCGAGGGCCACCACATGCCTCGGCCTCATGTCCGCCCGTTGCAGATGATGTCAGGGTCTTTCTCATCTGCGCCAACCCCTGTGATTGACCTTCTGGGGCTACCGGGGTGCTCAAAACACCCTCGTGTGCGCGGGGATTGTAGCCACAGGATCTTGCAAAACCCAGCCATGCCGCGAAAAGAAGCCTGCGGACGCCCTCCTGGCGTCTCACAGCAGACACTGTTCGAGCCCCTGCAGCAGGATGTCCTTGGGCAAATCGATACCGATGAATACCATTTTGCTGGTTTTGGGCTCGTGATCGGCCCACAGCGGCCCCAGATCGCTGCCCATGAGCTGGTGCACCCCCTGGAAAATCACTTTGCGCGCAGTCCCCTGCATGTGCAGCACGCCCTTGTAGCGCAACATCCGCGGGCCGTACACATTGACAATAGCGCCCAGGAAATCCTCCAGCTTGGCGGCATCGAAAGGCCGATCCGAGCGGAACACGAAGCTCTTGACATCGTCATCGTGGTGATGGTGATGGCCGTGCCCGTGCTGGTGCGAGGGGTGGTCGCAGTGCTCTCCATGCGCATGGTCGTGCGAGTGCGACGGGTGATCACAATGAGCGTGGTCATGGTCATGGTCATGGTCATGGTGGTGATCATGCGCGGTGACCTGCAGGAAATCCGGATCGATATCGAGCTTGGCATTGAGGTTGAAACCCCGCAGATCGAACACCTCGGACAAGCTCACCTGTCCAAAGTGCACCACCTTGTGCGGTGCGCGGGGATTCATGTGCTTGAGCCGGTGCTGCAGCGCGTCCAGTGCCGCAGCGTCCACCAGATCAGACTTGCTGATGAAAATCTGGTCGGCAAAACCCACCTGCCGGCGCGCTTCCTGGCGGTCGTTGAGCTGGGTGGCCGCATGCTTGGCATCCACCAGGGTGAGGATGGAGTCCAGGAGGTAGGTCTCGGCAATCTCGTCGTCCATGAAAAAGGTTTGCGCCACCGGTCCGGGATCGGCCAGGCCGGTCGTCTCGATGACCACCCGGTCGAACACCAGCTGGCCCTTGCGACGCTGCTGGGCCAGCTGCTGCAGGGTGGCACGCAAATCCTCGCGGATGGTGCAGCAGATGCAGCCATTGCTCATCTGGATGATCTGCTCCTGGGTGTCCGCCACCAGGATGTCGTTGTCGATGTTCTCCTCACCGAACTCGTTTTCGATCACGGCAATCTTCAGGCCATGGGCCTCGGTCAGCACGCGCTTGAGCAACGTGGTCTTGCCCGAGCCCAGAAAGCCGGTGAGGATGGTGACAGGGATGAGGGCCATGGAATGCTCCGGGATGTATCGCAAAAGGCGTGAGTGTATCGGGCTGGGGATGGGCTTGCTGACGTCACGTGTTCACCACTTGGCAGTCCAGGACAGAACGCGACGGGCTGCCGCAGACAGTGCAAGCAGCACGGCAAGGCAGCCCAACAAAGTGCTGGCCTGGAATGCCAAGTGGCGTCAGCGGCGCACCACCACCAGGCCCTTCAGGTATTCGCCCTCGGGAAAGGCGATCGTCATCGGGTGATCGGGCGCACCCTGCAGGCGCTCGCTGATGAAACCGTCCACCCCCGCATCGGTCCCGGCCGAGGCCACGATCTTGTGGAACAGGTCAGCGCTGATGCCGCCCGAGCAGGAATAGGTGAACAGCTCGCCGCCAGGGGCCAGCAGCTTGAAGGCCAGGCGGTTGATGTCCTTGTAGGCCCGCGCAGCCCGCTCGGCATGCGCGGCGGTGGGCGCAAATTTGGGGGGATCGAGCACGATGGCATCAAACATTTCGCCACGCTCGATGCACTGGCGCAGGCTGGCGTTTACATCGGCATCGAGAAAGGTGGCACGGGATTCGTCAAATCCGTTCAGGCGCACATGCGCCAGGGCACGGTCAAGCGCCGGGCCCGACGAATCAATGGACGTGACATGCCCGGCCCCACCCGCGAGCGCCGCCACGGTGAAGCCGCCGGTGTAGCAGTAGCAGTTGAGCACCTTGCCGAACCGACGGTGGCGGGTGTGCTCGAAAAACCGTTGGCGGCTGTCGCGCTGGTCCAGGTAAAAACCGGTCTTGTGACCGGTGGCCACATCCAGCGTGAGCCGCCAGCCGTGTTCGCGGATCATCAGCTCGGTGGCGCCTTCACCCCGCAGCCAACCGGTCACTTCGGGCAAGCCTTCCAGTTGGCGGACACTGGCGTCAGACCGTTCGTACAGGCGCGTCAGGCCGGTGACCTGCAGCAGTGCATCGGCAATCGCTTTCTTGAACTTTTCACTGCCACAGCTGGTGAACTGCGCCACCAGTGTGTCGCCGTAGCGGTCCACGATCAGACCGGGCAGGCCATCGGCCTCGCCATGGACCAGGCGCACGCCATCGCTTTGAATGTCGAACCAAACGCGGGCGGCCACAGCCTGCGCAATGCGCTGCTCGATGAAGTCTGCATCGATGCGCTGCTCTTCGTCAAAGCTCCAGATGCGGGCCTTGATGCGCGAGTTCGGACTGAACGCGGCCCAGGCCAGAAACTGCCCATCGGCAGATTCCACGCGCACCGTCTCGCCTGCATCGCCGCCGCCCTTGGCGATGGCCGAGTCGAACACCCAGGGGTGGCGGCGCAGCAAGGAACGCTCCTTGCCTGCCTTGAGTCGGAGAGTTTTCATGGGTCCGGATTGTCGCTCCTGGGTCATCCCTGGGGCAGGTTTTCGCCGGCCCTACAATGCGACACCTTTCGGACCCTCTGCATGAACACCCCCCCTGGCCTGCTGGCCGAAGACTTCGACCACCTCGACCAGATCCTGGACGCGCTGCGTGCGCAACATGACGAGATCCCGCAATGGGAATTCTGTGAAGGCTTCCTGGCGGCCCTGGTGTGCTGCCGCCGCCGCCTGGCCGTCGATGAATGGCTGCCGGTGCTGCTCGATCTGGACGACGGGGCCCGGTTTGTCAGCGAAGCGCAGCGCGAGCAGTTCCTGCAACTGTGGCAACGCCGCGAGCATGTGGTGCGACTGGCCCTGGACACCCCGGTCCAAGCCCTCGATGACGACCGGGCCTACGACCCGCAAGTGCTCGATGTGCGCGGGGCCATCGCGTCGCTTTCCGAACAGGAGCGGCGCGAGATTGAGGGCGAGGAGATCCCCTCTTTCGCCCAGGTCTGGGCCCTGGGTTTCATGTATTTCGTTGAAAGCTGGCCCGAGGAATGGGAGCCCCCCCGGGACAAGGACACCGCCGCATTGCACGACCACGCCCTGCAGGCCATCGTCGCCCTGACCGAGGACGACACCGACGAGCCCGTCCTGTCCGCGCTGGACGACGATGCACCCCCGAGCATGAGTGAACAGCGGCTCAATGCCTATGGTGAGGCCCTGTGGGCGGTCTACGATCTGCGCGAAATCTGGCGCAACATCGGCCCGCGCGTGCAGCAGGTCATCAAGGGCGATACGCCTGGCCGCAACGACCCCTGCCGCTGCGGCAGCGGGCTCAAGTACAAGAAGTGCTGCGGGCGCTGATCAGGCCATGAATTTCGCCAGGGCCTGGGCGGTGAGCTCCGGCAGCTCTTCGGGAATGAAGTGCCCGGCAGGCACTGCCTGCCCCGTCACCCGCCCCGCGCATTGCGCCTGCCAGAGTTCGAGCGGTTTGAACAGGCGGTTGACCACGCCCCGCTCGCCCCACAGCACCAGCAGGTCGCAGGCGATCCTGTGCCCCAGCGCCCGGCTGTGGCGGTCGTGTTCGAGATCGATGCCGGCGCTGGCACGGTAGTCTTCGCAGGCCGAGTGAATGGCCGCCGGCAGGCCCTCGGCGTTGAGTGCGGGGTTGCAAAAGCAACGCTCGTATTCGGCCAGGGCCTCGGGTTCGATGTAGCCCAGGCCCTGGCTGCCCCAGCCTCCCAGCTTGGCATGCAGGTAGGCCTTGGGATTGCCGCCAATCATGTACTCGGGCAGCGGTGCAGGCTGGATCAGGTGGAACCAGTGGTAGTAGGCACGGGCAAACGCGAAATCGGTCGCCGCATACATGTCCAGCGTGGGGGCGATGTCGATCACGCACAGCTTGCGCACGCGCCCCGGATGGTCCAGGGCCAGACGGTGGGCCACGCGTGCGCCCCGGTCGTGACCGCACAGGTCCACGTCCTGCACCCCCAGCGCATCGAGCAGGTCGACCAGCTCCTGCGCCATGGCGCGCTTGCTGTAATGCGCGGGATCGGACGGCGCACTCTCGTGCGAAGAGTCCCCATAGCCGCGCAGATCCGGCATCAGCAAGCGGTAACGATCGCGCAGCTGCCGCGCCACACGGTGCCACAGCACATGGGTCTGCGGGAAACCGTGCACAAGCAGCAGCACCGGCAAGCCGCTGGACCAGTCGGCCGAGCGGCGAAACGTCACCGGCAGGCCGCGCAGATGGAGGGTCTGCCGCTCGAAGCCTTCAAACCACATCAGTCCACCTTCGCGCCCGAGGCCTTGACCACATCCGCCCATTTCCTGTGCTCGGCCTCGATCAGGGCGGCAAACTGCGCCGGCGTGTTGCCGCTGGGAATCGCACCCAGCGCCGCCAGACGCTCCTTGAGGGCTGGCGAAGCCAGGGAGCGGGCAACCTCCTGCTGGATGCGGTTGACCACATCGGCCGGGGTGCCGGCCGGGGCCAGCAGACCGAACCAGCTGCTCGCTTCGAAACCCTTGAGGTTGCCCGCTTCCTCGACGGTGGGCGCCTCCGGCAAGGCCGCTGAGCGCTGGCTGCTGGTCACCGCCAGCGCCTTGATGCGGCCGGCCTTGATCAGCTGCATGGCCGAGGGCAGGTTGTCGAACATCACCTGCATGTTGCCCGCCGACAGATCCAGCAGGGCCGGTGCCGAGCCGCGGTAGGGAATGTGCGTCATGAAGGTGCCGGTCATGCTCTTGAAAAGTTCACCGGCCAGGTGGATCGAGGTGCCGTTGCCGCTGGAGGCCATGTTCAGCCGGCCGGGGTTGGCCCGGGCGTATTTGATGAAGTCGTTGACGGTGTTGATCTTGTGGGTGTTGGCGAACTCCGCATTCACCACCATCACATTGGGCACTCCGGCCACCAGCGTGATCGGTACGAAATCCTTGAAGGGGTCGTAGGGCAAACGGGCGTACAGGGCCCGGTTGATGCCGTGCGTGCCGACGGTGCCCATCAGCAAGGTGTAGCCATCGCCGGGCGATTTGGCCACCTGTTCGGCGCCCAGGTTGCCGCCGGCGCCGCCCTTATTTTCAATCACGAACTGCTGGCCGAACGCCCGCGACAGATCGGGGGCGATGGCACGGGCCAGGATGTCGGTGGTGCCGCCCGGGGCGAAAGGCACCACGAT
>CAYMMK010000070.1:0-14201 GCA_964391575.1 uncultured Limnohabitans sp. | reverse complement strand
CTTCATTGTAGGCAAATTGGCCCCTCCGGACAGCCCCGAAAACCGCACACCCGCGCCGTTGCACCCCCGCAACAAGAAATTTATACACAGTTTGTCCACAATTTAGGACGCAGTAAAGTGAACAAGTTGTGGGTGTCATGTGGATGTCTGGTGGACTGCTCAAGGACATCCCATATGGTGAATGCAACTCTGCGTCTTATGCCGCAAATTACCGGTCAAGGTGACTGATTCTATCCAATTAAGTTATGACGGAGTCGGAAAGTTAGTTTACACAAACTTTCAACTTTTTCTTGGCATGTCTGTAAAAACCCACCAAATCTGCCCAAGGACCCGGTCCATACCACCGCAAACCCAAGGGCCGTCCGGGGTCATTTGACAAACGCCCGGGCTCATCGGGCGGGTCGAATCAACACATACTGGGCCCACTCGCCGCGACGCAAAAGCACGTTCAGGGGCTTGCTGCGATCCGCCCGCTCCAGAACCGCCTCGAACTCCCGCACCGAGGCAACCTCAGTATTGGCCACCGACAAAATGACATCACCGGCACGCACGCCCGCCCGGGCAGCAGCCTCTGTGGCCGACTCGACACGCACCCCCGAGCGCAAGCGCAGTTCCTTTTTCTGCGCCTCGGTCAGTTCACTGACCGACAGACCCCAATGCTGGGCGGCCGCAGACGCCGAGCGCGGCTCCGAGGGTGCAGTCGGTCGGGCGCTGGCCACCCTTTCAGCTTCAATCTCGGCCACAGTGATCGTCAGCTCCTTGCTTCCCCCCCGGCGAAAAACGGTCATGTTGACCTTGCTGCCGGGCTTGGTGTTGCCCACCTGGCGCGGCAGATCGGAGGACTTCTCGATCGGCTTGCCATCAAAACGGGTGATGATGTCACCAGGTTCGACACCCGCCTTGTCGGCTGGCGAGCCAGCCTCCACGCCACTGACGAGGGCGCCCTGGGCTTTGCCCAGACCAATCGATTCGGCGATTTCCTTGGTCACCTGCCCGATTTGCACGCCGATGCGACCACGGGTCACACGTCCGCTGGCGCGCAGCTGGTCACTGACCCGAATGGCTTCGTCCATAGGGATGGCAAAGGAGATGCCCATGAAGCCACCCGAGCGGGAATAAATCTGGCTGTTGATGCCAATCACCTCGCCCCGCAGATTGATGAGGGGCCCGCCCGAATTGCCAGGGTTGATTGCGACATCGGTCTGGATGAAGGGCAGGTAATCGCCCGTGTCACGCTGCTTGGCGCTCACAATGCCAGCGGTAACGGTATTTTCCAGACCAAATGGTGAGCCAATGGCCATGACCCATTCGCCCACCTTGAGCCGGCTGACATCACCCACCTTGACCGCAGGCAGCCCGGTGGCCTGAATCTTGACCAAGGCCACATCGGTGCGCTTGTCAGCGCCGACGATCCGGGCTTTGAATTCGCGCTTGTCAGTAAGCGTGACCATCACTTCATCGGCACCTTCAACCACGTGTGCGTTGGTCATGATGAAGCCATCCGACGTCAGGATGAAACCCGAGCCCACGCCGCGGGGCTGCGCTTCTTCTTCCTGGGGCCGGTTTTGCCGCGGCGCCTGTCGGGGCTGTCCGGGCAGGGGGACGCCAAAAAAACGCCGGAAGAACTCCTGCATCTCATCATCGGGGGATGCACCGCTACCCTGTGAGGGTGACGTGCTGCGACGCTCGAGCGTTCGTATGTTGACCACCGATGGACCCACCTGCTCGACCAGCTCGGTGAAGTCGGGCAGGCCACGTACAGAGGTCTGGGCCGAAGCGGACGTGGGCCACAGGGCGGTGACTGCCCCCGCCATCGCCGCACCCGCCAATACGAAAACAGCGGCACTACGCCGCCAGTGTCCTGTCTGCATGAAAAAACCTCCTGAAATTCCGCAAAACCCAGCTCTACATGGGGGCCGACAGCCCTGCTTCAAGCGTTGCCGGACACAGCATCCATGCCTTTCGCCCGGTCGGGGTCCGGATCTTGCGATTGGCGGCAATATACCGCGCAGCGAAAACCATGCCACGCGACGGGATTGGCACTGCGCCGGGCCAGGACCCGGCGTCGATGCAAGCCCCCGGAAAAACCCCGGGCCGGGGGCCACGGATGCAGGCACAGCCAGAGCCAGTCCTGGCCATCGGCCTGCACCTCTAGCCGGGCCGGACGGGCACGCCCATCGCTCCATCGGCAGGTCCAGACGGCACCATCCCAGACCAGATCCTGCGGTGCTGGCGAGTCCGCACGCAGGTTGCGCCAGGCCATCCACACCAACAGCGTCTGGATCGCCGCATTGCCCCAGACCTGGACACTGCTGGTCTGAAGGCCCGCCAAACCAGGCCACCACAGCCACAGCGAACCGCATAGGTACAGGGGGAGCCAGAGCCAGCGCGCCGCAAAAAAACGCCCCACCGGGTAGACCACTGGCGGGGCGCTTTGCATGATTCGATCACCGGTCAGAGACGTTTGAATACCAGGGTGCCGTTGGTACCGCCAAAGCCGAAATTGTTTTTCACCGCGACATCGATCTTCAGGTCACGCGCCGTATTGGCACAGTAGTCGAGATCGCACTCGGGGTCTTGCTCCAGCAGGTTGATGGTGGGCGGCACCTGCTGATGATGCAGGGCCAGCACGGTAAAGACGCTCTCGATGCCACCGGCGCCGCCCAGCAGATGGCCGGTCATCGACTTGGTCGAGCTGACCACCATCTTGTGGGCGTGGTCTCCCAGGGCCGCCTTGATGGCATTGGTTTCATTCACATCCCCCAGCGGGGTGGAAGTGCCGTGCGCGTTGAGGTAATCGACCTGGTCGGCATTGATGCCGGCATTGCGCAGTGCACCCAACATGGCGCGACGGGGTCCATCCATGTTCGGGGCGGTCATGTGACCAGCATCGGCACTCATGCCATAGCCAGCCAGCTCGGCATAGATGCGGGCACCTCGGGCCTTGGCATGTTCGTACTCTTCGAGCACCAGCACGCCAGCGCCCTCCCCCAGCACAAATCCGTCACGCCCCTTATCCCAGGGCCGCGAAGCCGCTGCCGGATCGTCGTTGCGAGTCGAGAGGGCACGCATGGCCGCAAAACCGCCGACCCCGAGCGGAGAGACGGTGGACTCGGCACCGCCGGCAATGACCACATCGGCATCACCGTATTCGATGATGCGCCCAGCTTCTCCGATGCTGTGCAGGCCAGTGGTACAGGCAGTGACTACAGCCAGGTTCGGCCCCTTGAAGCCAAAACGCATGGACACATGGCCAGAGATCATGTTGATGATGGAGGCCGGCACAAAAAACGGGGAGATACGGCGTGGGCCGCGCTGTGTGTATTCGGTATGGGTGTCCTCGATCATGGGCAAGCCGCCAATGCCCGAGCCAATGACCACTCCGATCCGGCAGGCCTGTTGTTCGTCCAGGGCCTCGCCGGTGGCCAGACCAGCATCAGCCACGGCCTGTGCGGCGGCCGCAATGCCATAGTGGATGAAGGTGTCCATGGTGCGCGCCTCTTTGGCGCTCATGTAGGACTCCAGATCGAAGTTCTTGACCTCGCCGGCAATCTTGCATGCCAGGGCAGAAGCGTCGAACTTGGTGATCAGACCGATGCCGGATTGACCGGCCAGCAAGGTGGTCCAGGCCTGCGCCACCGTATTGCCCACAGGGCTGACGCATCCCAAGCCGGTGACGACAACGCGGCGCCGGGACATGGGCAATCAGGCCTTCTTGCTGTTGGCGTAGTCGATCGCGGCCTGCACCGTGGTGATTTTTTCGGCATCCTCGTCAGGGATCTCGATGCCGAACTCGTCTTCGAGAGCCATCACCAGTTCCACGGTGTCCAGGGAGTCGGCGCCCAGATCGGCCACAAAGGCTTTCTCGTTGGTCACCTGGGACTCTTCCACACCGAGTTGTTCGGCAATGATCTTTTTGACACGTGCTTCGATATCGCTCATGGATTCCCTCTGAGGGTTGTGAAAAGAATGATTTTAGCTGCAGAGACGACGCAACTGGTCAAGCCATGAACATGCCGCCATTGACATGGAATTCCTGCCCGGTGACATAGCCGGCACGCGCGCTGGCCAGGTAGGCCACCGCATGGGCGATATCCTCGGGCTTGCCGAGATGGCCCAGGGGGATCTGTCCCAGCAGGGCCTTTTGCTGCTCTTCGGGCAGAGCAGCGGTCATGTCGGTTTCAATGAAACCCGGCGCCACACAGTTGACGGTGATGCCACGGCTGCCCAGCTCGCGCGCCAGGGCACGGGTCATGCCCGCCACCCCCGCCTTGGCAGCGGCGTAATTGGCCTGGCCCGGGTTGCCCGAGGCGCCCACCACGCTGGTGATGCTGATGATGCGGCCGTAGCGTTGCTTCATCATGGGGCGGATCACGGCACGGCTCATGCGGAACACCGCCTTGAGGTTGGTGTCGGACACCGCATCCCAGTCCTCATCCTTCATGCGCATGGCCAGCTGATCCCGGGTGATACCAGCGTTGTTGACGAGCACCTGTAGGCCGCCAAACTCCTTGACCATGGCATCGATGAGGGCTTCTGCGGCGGTGGCATCGGTCACATTGAGGGTGGCGCCGCGGCAACCAGGAAAGGCCGACAAAGCCTGGCTGATCCTGGCGGCGCCATCGTCAGAAGTGGCGGTGCCAATGACGATGAAACCTTCGCGGGCCAGTTGCAGGGCAATGGAAGCACCAATGCCACGCGAGGCACCAGTGACGAGGGCCACTTGCTTGTCGCTCATGCCAGGATTCCTTTCACTTCGGCCAGGGTGGCCGGGTCGTACAGCGGCAGGCCGCTAAGTTCGGCGTCGATCCGTTGGGTCATACCCGCCAGCACCTTGCCAGGGCCGCACTCGACCAGAGTGCTCACGCCACGGGCCTTGATGGCCTGCACGCATTCCACCCAGCGCACCGGTCCAAAAGCCTGGCGGTACAGGGCATTGCGAATGCGATCGGCATCGGTTTCAACAGCCACATCAATGTTGTTGACCACCGGAATCTGTGGCGCAGCCAGCGTCAGCGTGGCGAGCTTCTCGCGCAGCTTCTCGGCGGCCGGTTTCATCAGGCTGGAGTGGAACGGCGCAGACACCGGCAGCGGCAAGGCGCGCTTGGCGCCCAGGCCCTTGAGCACTTCACAGGCCTTGTCCACACCGGCCTTGGTGCCGGCGATCACGGTCTGGGCTGCATCGTTGAAGTTCACCGCTTCGACCACTTCGGCACTGTCCTGGCCAAAGCTGGCCTGCGCGACCTGACAGCCTTCGATGACCTTGTCAGAGGCCAGCCCCAGGATGGCGGCCATGGCGCCCACCCCCACCGGCACGGCTGCCTGCATGGCGGCGGCGCGCAGTCGCACCAGCGGTGCGGCCTGCTGCAAGCTCAATACGCCCGAAGCCACCAGCGCGCTGTACTCGCCCAGCGAATGGCCAGCCACCACGTCGGGCCTGGTACCACCCTCGGCCAGCCAGGCGCGGTAAGCCGCCACGCCCGCCACCAGCATCACCGGCTGGGTGTTGGTGGTCAGCGCCACCGCTTCCTTGGGACCCTGCTGGATCAGTTGAGCCAGGTTTTCGCCCAGGGCGTCAGAGGCCTCCTTGAGCGTCTCGAGCACGGCCGGGTGATCGCCCCAGGCATCCAGCATGCCCACCGATTGCGAGCCCTGGCCGGGAAAAATAAATGCAAAGGAAGCCATAACGAAGAAGTTTCTGGTCAGTATTTCAACAGCACCGAGCCCCAGGTAAAGCCGCCTCCCACGCCTTCCAGCATGAGGTGCTGGCCACGCCGGATGCGACCGTCGCGCACAGCCACATCCAGGGCCAGGGGGATCGAGGCCGCCGAGGTGTTGCCGTGCTGGTCCACCGTCACCACCACCTTGTCGGCAGGGACCTTGAGCTTGCGGGCAGTGCTTTGCATGATGCGGATATTGGCCTGGTGCGGAATCAGCCAGTCGATATCGGTGTCCTGCAGGCCGGCTTTGGCCAGGCTGGTGCGGGCCGTCTCCTCGAGTACGCCCACCGCCAGCTTGAACACGGCCTGGCCATCCATCTTGAGCACGGGGTCGCCCAGCACCTGACCGCCAGACACATGTCCGGGCACACACAGGATGTCACGGTGGCGCCCATCGGCATGAATGTCGGTCGCCAGAATGCCCGGCTGGTCGGCAGCGCCCAGAACCACCGCGCCCGCACCGTCGCCAAAGAGCACGCAGGTGGTGCGGTCGCTGAAGTCCAGGATGCGGCTGAACACCTCGGCACCGATGACCAGCGCCTGGCGGGCTGCACCCGATCTGATCATGGCATCGGCCACAGTCAGCGCATACACAAATCCGCTGCAGACGGCCTGGACATCAAAGGCCGGACAACCCGCGGTGCCAAGTTTGTGCTGGACCATCGTGGCGGTGGACGGAAACACCATGTCGGGGGTGGACGTGGCCACAATGATCAGGTCAAGGTCGCTCGCTTGCAGGCCCGCTGCCTGCAGGGCTTGGCGGGCGGCATGAACCGCCAGATCGCTGCAGCCCACATCGGGCGCGGCAAAGTGGCGGGCCCGAATGCCGGTGCGCTCGACAATCCATTCATCAGAGGTTTCAACGCCCTTGAGGGCCAATTCGGCCGCCAGGTCAGCATTCGAAAGACGCCTGGGGGGCAGATAGCTGCCGGTGCCCAGAATGCGGGAATACATGTTCATGTCGGGTTGGCCGTTGGCGCATCCGGGACTTGCACGGCATGGGCCAGCAAAGGCGCTGCGTGGGCAATCCGGGTCCGGACGCGGTCCAGCAATTGATGTCGGGCTGCATCATAAGCCCGCTCGAGGGCCTGTTCGAAGGCCATCGCGTCAGCCGACCCATGGCTCTTGAAGACCAACCCCCGCAAGCCCAGCAGTGCCGCACCATTGTACCGACGGTGATCAACTCTGTTTTTGAAAGCAGATAGCACCGGTAAGGCCACGATAGCTGCAATTTTCGTGAAGATGTTGCGTGAAAACTCGGCTTTGAGAAATCCGCCAACCATGGTGGCAAGCCCCTCGCTGGCCTTGAGGGCCACATTGCCCACAAAACCGTCACACACGACGATATCGGTCGTACCCTTGAAAATGTCATTGCCCTCGACATTGCCGAAAAAGTTCAAATCACCGGAGTTGGCTGCAGATCGAAGAAGTTCGCCTGCTTTTTTGATCACTTCACTGCCTTTGATGACCTCTTCGCCAATATTGAGCAAACCCACAGATGGGTTCGACGTGTCCTGCAAGGCCGAGACCAGGGCCGAACCCATGACCGCGAACTGCAGCAGGTGTTCGGCCGAACAATCCACATTGGCGCCCAGATCAAGCACGGTGGTCCCACCGCCCCGGGCATTGGGCATCTGGGTGGCAATGGCCGGGCGGTCGATCCCTTCAAGGGTCTTGAGCAGATAACGGGCCACCGCCATCAGCGCACCCGTATTGCCGGCTGACACCGCCGCGTGGGCCCGCCCGGCTCGTACCTGCTCGATCGCGACCCGCATCGAGGAATCTTTTTTCTTGCGCAGAGCGACCTCGACGGCGTCATCCATCTCCACCACCTCGGTGGCCGCGACCACCTGGCCGCGCGGATCGACCCAGCCCATCAGTTCGGGCTTGCCCACCAGCAACAGCCGAGCGTCGGGATGCCGGCTCAAAAACTGCTGACAGGCGGGCAAAGTCACCCGCAGGCCATGGTCTCCGCCCATGCAGTCCACAGCCAGGGTGATCGGAGCAGTTTCAGTCATGAATCAGGCAGTCATCGCAGTCTAAAAACAACAAAGCCCGATGCTACCTGAGTGGGTAGCGTCGGGCTCGGGGTGGCCGACCGCAGCCTTAGGTACGAAGCGTCAGGCTTCCGACTTGGTCTTAAGCACCTTGCGGCCACGGTAAAAACCGTTGGGGCTGATATGGTGACGCAGGTGGGTTTCCCCGGTGGTCGGCTCCACGGCAATGCCCGGTACGGTCAGGGCATTGTGCGAACGGTGCATGCCGCGCTTGGAAGGCGACTTTTTGTTTTGTTGAACAGCCATGGGGGCTCCTTGCGGGAAGGATGCTGATCCGGTTCGGGGGTTGCAGCAATGGGTTGAACGGGGTCGCTGCGGTCAGGGTCACACCGCGCGAAGCCCTGCATTATAACCGAACCCTGACAGCTGTGGCCATCGGCCTCAAGTCCTGTTTTTGAGGGCCGCAAGCCCGGCAAACGGGTGGGCTCGCTCGCCGGCATCGGCAAAAGCTTCATCCTGGGCAGAGGCCGGAGGAGATTGCGGGCAGACTTCGTGCCGGGGCACCATGGGCAGCGCCATGATGAGCTCGTCTTCCACCAGACTGAGGGCGTCAAAATCGCGGCTGATCACCAGCACATCAAGTTCCGAGTCGGCGTCCATCGCTTCGGCAGCAGCCTCGTCGGCGGCAAACAGGAACTGGCGTTCGACCAAGACCGTTTGGTTGACCGGATGCAGGCAACGTTGGCATTGCAGGGGAACCCGGGTCTCGGCCCGCAAGGACAACATGACCTCGCCACCCCCCCCTGCCAGAGTATTCATGGCGCCTTGCAGTCGCCAATCGACAGAGCCCTTGCCATCGCCCTCGAACTGCTCGGCCTGCAGGCGCGGCCATTGGGCCAGCGACGTCTGCCCATGTAACAGGCCGGAGGAGCGAGCAAAGGCCCGAATGTCGAGATGGCGAGGGTTCCACGGGGTATCCATCGCCGCAGTGTAAGAGAATCGCGCCATGACATCGAATCCACCGCAAATGTCCCGCACCGTGGTGCTGGGCTCCACCTCGGTCTACCGGCGCGAGTTGCTCAGCCGGCTGAGGCTGCCCTTTGAAGTGGCCGCCCCCGGAGTGGATGAAACACCGCTGACAGGGGAACAGCCCCAGGCCCTGGCTTTGCGGCTGGCACGCGCCAAGGCCCAGGCTGTCGCCGCCCGCCACCCCGAGGCGGTGGTGATCGGCTCCGATCAGGTGGCCGATCTGGCAGGCCTGGCGCTGGGCAAACCCGGTACGCATGACCGTGCTGTCGAGCAGTTGCGGCGCATGAGTGGACACACCGTGATCTTCCAGACGGCTCTGGCTGTGGTTTGCCAGGCCAGCGGTTTCGAACAGGTCGACCTCGCCGCGGTTCGGGTCAGGTTTCGTACCCTGCACGAGCAGGACATCGAAAACTACCTGCAGGCTGAACAGCCCTACGACTGTGCGGGCAGCGCCAAGAGCGAGGGGCTGGGGATCGCACTGCTTGAATCCATTGAAAGCGATGACCCGACCGCCCTGGTGGGTCTGCCGCTGATCCGTACCGCACGCATGTTGCGCGCTGCCGGAGTGAAACTGCTGTGAGCGCCCTGACACCGGGTCGCCTGCTGCTGGTGCCGACCCCGCTGGATTTCGGCTGTACGGAATACACCCCCATCGGCGATGTGCTGCCGGCGGGCACCCTGGCCGCAGCGGCCAGCACGGCCCACTGGATCACGGAAAACGCCAAGACGACCCGGGCCTTCCTCAAACGGGTGGGCGAGCACACCCCTTTGCGGGTGCCCTTGCAGCAGCAGACCCTGACCGAACTGCCTCGCGAACTGCACAAAAAGGGCGACCATGGCAGCGCCATCGACACCCGGCCCATGCTGCAGGCGGCTCTCGATGGAGCAGACATGGGACTGGTCAGTGAAGCAGGCATGCCCGCAGTGGCCGACCCGGGCAGTTCGGTGGTACGCGCCGCTCACGAGTTGGGGCTGCAGGTGGTACCGCTGGTTGGACCGGTGTCGATCTTGCTGGCGTTGGCGGCCAGCGGGCTCAATGGCCAGAACTTTGCCTTTGTCGGCTACCTGCCGCAAGCCGCCGCCGAACGCACCCAGCGCATTCGACAACTCGAGGGCCTCAGCCTGCAAACCGGCCAGACCCAGATGTGGATCGAAACGCCCTACCGCAATGCCGCGATGATGGACGCCTTGCTGCAGACCCTTCAGTCGGGCACACGCCTGGCAGTGGCCAGCGGCCTCACGCTTGGCAGCGCGCAGGTGCGCAGCCAGCGCGTATCACAGTGGAAGCTCGACCAAAATCAGAGGCCAGCGGCAGTACCGGCCGTGTTTGCCATCGGGCCCTGAAGCCTTGCGGGTAGATAGCAGGCCAGCAATCAGCGCAACGCTGGCAGCATGCGCAGGGTCTTGACAGCCCCCTCACCCACGGCTGCACCAAAACGCTTGGCAAGTCGTTCGGCCACGTTGGCCCGCTGGGTGTAATCGACCACATCCTCAGCCTTGACCACATCACGGGCCACCCGGTCCAGACTGCCCAGATCATCGGCCAAGCCCATGTCTACCGCCTGCTGCCCCGTCCAGAACAGCCCCGAGAACATCTCGGGGCTTTCCTTGAGGCGGGTACCGCGACCCTGTCGCACCACTTCGATGAACTGTCGGTGGATCTGGTCGAGCATGGCCTGTGCGTGCTTGCGCTGGGCTTCGGTCTGGGGACTGAAGGGATCCAGAAATCCCTTGTTGTCTCCGGCAGTCATGAGTCTGCGCTCGACACCGAGCTTGTCCATCAGGCCGGTGAAACCGAAGCCCTCCATCAGCACGCCAATGCTGCCCACGATACTGGCCTTGTCGACATAAATGCGGTCCGTGGCCGAAGCAATGTAGTAGGCCGCCGACGCGCAGGACTCTTCCACCACGGTGTAAATGGGCTTGTCGTACAGGGCGCGCAGGCGCCGGACCTCGTCGCTGATCAGGCCCGCCTGAACCGGACTGCCGCCTGGGGAGTCGATACGCAGGACCAGCGCCTTGGATCCAGAATCCTCCAGTGCGGCACGCATGGCGGCCATGATGCTGTCGGCACTGGCCTCGCCCTCGGAGGCAATTTCACCCTTGATCTCCACCATGGCTGTGTGCGGCAGGGCCGGACCGGTGGTCGGCACGTTCTGACGCAGCACCAGCCAGGCCAGCAGGGCCAGGAACACCAGCCAAGCCAGACGCAGACCGTACTTCCAGCGGCGACTGGCTCGTTGCTCGCGCAAGGTCTCAAATGCCAGTCTTTCGAGGGTCTGCCGTTCCCAGCCAGGCGCTGCTGACTGGCTACTGTCGGGTCGGGAAGACGACACCGCGGGTGAAAGCAAAGGATCCGAAGGGTCTTGCATGGTCAGAATTCAAATGGCTTGAGGTTCCAGGCAGTATGCCAGCACACCACCCCCCCGCTCTCCGAAAGGGTGATTTTCACCAGCCCCCCCCGGCAAGGACCGCCAGCACACGCGCCCGTCTCGGGTGCATAGGCTGCGCCGTGCGTGGCGCACAGCAGCCAGCGACCGGTATCGTCAAAAAACCGGTCGGGCTGGTAGTCCATCTCCATGGCGACATGGGTGCAGCGGTTGAGATAGGCATGCACCTGCCCCTCGAAGCGGATGGCAAAGGCGCGGCAAGTCTGTCCCGCGTACACCACATCGAAAGGTACGGCGCGACCGCCGTTGACCAGATCGGTACTGTTGCACAGGGCTACGGTCTGCTCCATGGGCTGGGTCCTCAGGCGTTGGCCAGCAACCAGCTGCGCAGTTCTGGCACCGAGTGGGCGATATGCCGCGGCTGCAAGGCATGAAAGATCTCCGGTTCGTGGGCACCATAGCTCACCCCCACGCTGGCACAACCGGCATTCAGGGCCATCTGCAGATCGTGCGTGGTATCACCGATCATCAGTGTGCGTCCGGGCTCGACACCAAACTCGCCCATCAATTCGAGCAACATCCGTGGATGGGGCTTGCCGGCCGTCTCGTCGGCGGTTCGTGAGCCATCGAACACATCGCGCAACTCCACCGCATGCAGAGCCTCGTTCAGGCCGGACCGGCTTTTGCCGGTGGCCACCGTGAGCCAGTGCTGGCGCGCCTTGAGTTGTGCGAGCAACTCGAGCACACCGTCAAACAGGCTGATGTCGTGCTGGTGGGCCCTGTAGTGATATCGATAGCGTTCACCCAGCAGGGGGTACCGGTCTTTGGGCACGTCGGGCGCCGCATGCGCCAGCGCGGGCATGAGCGCCATGCCAATCACGTACGAAGCCTGTTCGCGGGTCGGCACCGTGCCCCCCACATCCTGCACCGCCAGCTGGATGCAACGGGTGATGATGGCCGTCGAATCGAACAGGGTGCCATCCCAATCGAAGGCGATCAGATCATATTGTCGGGGTCGGGAGTTGGACATGGGAGAGGTGGTGCTGAAGGTCGGCGGGCAGCTCGGCCTGCAGGGCCATGCGCTGGCCCGTTGCTGGGTGGTTGAACTCTAATCGCCAGGCGTGCAGGAACATGCGCCGGAGTGCCTGTTTTTGCAGGGTCTTGTTCCATTCGAAGTCGCCGTATTTGTCGTCACCGGCAATCGGGTGCCCCTGACTGGCCAGGTGTACGCGGATCTGATGGGTGCGACCGGTCTTGATGGTCACCTCCAGCAGCGTGCAGCCTTGCAGCCGCTGAGCCACCTTGACCAAGGTGATCGAACGAAGCCCATCCGGATCGTCCGGGTGGGTAGGCTTGACGCGCCGCTCGCCATCCGCGAGCAAGTATTTGTGCAGCGGCTGGTCGATCACCTTCAGGCGCGCCGGCCAATCCCCACGCACCAGCGCCAGATAGGTCTTGCCCGTTTCGCGTTCACGGAACTGGTCCTGGAGATTTTTCAGCGCCGTACGCTTTTGGGCCACCAGCAGGATGCCGCTGGTTTCACGGTCCAGCCGGTGCACCAGCTCCAGCCATCTGGCCTGGGGCCGGGCCTGACGCAGCTGCTCGATCACACCAAAGCTCACGCCCGAGCCACCGTGCACGGCCACCCCGGCCGGTTTGTCGATGGCCAGCAGGTGTGCATCTTCAAACAGGATCGGAAACTCGCGGCCAGGAGGCGGGCGGACGGCCTTATCGGCCGCCTTGCCGGACAGCCTGAGCGGCGGCAGGCGCACCTCGTCGCCGGGTTGCACCCGGCTTTCAGGACTGCACCGCCCCTTGTTGATGCGCACCTCGCCGCTGCGGATGATGCGGTAGACATGGGTTTTGGGCACCCCCTTGAGGTGCCGCAGAAGGAAGTTGTCCAGACGCTGCCCGCCTGAATCCTCGTCGACCACCAGCCATTTCACCGCAGGTGCTGCAACAGCCGACTTGCCCCCTATAATGTCGTTCACTGGCTTTTGGCTGTAATTGGTTGATCCGATTGGAAATGAATTCCTGAAGACAGGAGTTTAGTCCACCCTCCACACAGCCCCGCCAGAAGGTCGATGCCACCCCCGGCATGATTTGCAGACGGTCAGGCCCGCAGCCGTCCGTGGCAAAACACCCTGGAGGATGGGCCGACGCCCTGAAACACTGAATACGGAATACCCAAACCGGGCAGCCCGCCCACCATGCGAGGCTTTCCGGCGGATCAAAGCGAGATGGTCGTGTTGTTCGCAAACCTGCTGACCTGGCTGGCGCGGCTCTTCAAGCCTGCGCAGGCCATGGGTCTTGCTGCGTGCGGATCAGTCCTGGACACTGCAGGGAGCCTGCAGCAGTGGACATACCGAAACACCCCCCTGACCTCGCCCCATCCACGCGCCCTGAATCCCTTGCCCGAGCCTGTGCGCGGGTGAGAGGGGTTCACTTCGGCAATTCCCTTCGTTTCTGGCGTTCTGTCCGGCATCCGTGACCCCTTGAGGGTCGGTTGAAGCTGTCATTGCGTCCCCAAAAGGAGCATGGCAGCCCTGTAACGAAGAGGAACGCATCATGAAGCGGATGCTGATCAATGCCACCCAGGCCGAAGAACGCCGCCTGGCCATCGTCGACGGGCAAAAGCTCCTCGACTACGAAATCGAAATTGAGGGGCGCGAGCAGCGCAAGGGCAATATCTACAAGGCCGTGGTCACCCGCGTCGAGCCCTCGCTTGAGGCCTGTTTTGTGGACTACGGTGAAGACCGCCACGGTTTTCTCCCCTTCAAGGAAATCTCGCGGCAGTACTTTACCGAAGGCGTTTCGCCCAGCCAGGCCCGCATCCAGGATGTCATCAAGGAAGGCCAGGAACTGTTGGTACAGGTCGAGAAGGAAGAGCGCGGCAACAAGGGCGCCGCACTGACCACCTTTGTATCCCTGGCGGGCCGCTATGTGGTGTTGATGCCCAACAACCCGCGCGGCGGTGGCGTGAGCCGTCGCATCGAGGGTGATGACCGCGCCGAACTCAAGGAGGCGATGGACCAGCTCGAATACCCCAAGGGCATGTCCATCAT
>CAYMMK010000069.1:0-14468 GCA_964391575.1 uncultured Limnohabitans sp. | reverse complement strand
ATCGTCACCACCGTGCAGGCGGTTGAGCACCCGCGCCAGCACGAACATCAGGTCGGACAGGCGGTTGAGGTACTGGCGCGGCGTTTCATTGAGTGCCTCTTCATTGCCCAGTGCCACCACCGAGCGTTCGGCGCGGCGGGCCACGGTGCGGCACACATGGGCCTGGGCGGCGGCGCGGGTGCCGGCGGGCAAGATGAATTCCTGCAACTTGGGCAGCTGGGCGTTGTGGTCCTCGAGGGCCTGGTCCAGGGCCATCACCGCTTCGGGCTTGAGCAGCTCGAAGCCGGGGATCGACAGTTCTCCGCCCAGATTGAACAGCTGGTGCTGGATCTCGACGAGCAACTGGCGCAGCGGCCCGGGCATGTCTTCACACAGCAGCAAACCGATGTGCGAGTTGAGTTCGTCCACCTCGCCCAGGGCGTGCACGCGCAGGCTGTTCTTGGACACGCGCTGGTTGTTGCCCAGGCCGGTGGTGCCGTTGTCGCCGGTGCGCGTGGCGATCTGGGTGAGTCGGTTGCCCATGGTGTCTGGAAGGTTGGTGGTCAATGGCGCCATTGTCGGGCATCTCCCTGCGCCCTGTCTGACAATGGACAGGGCCGGCACCGGGCCGGGGGTACACTGGGGCTGTCGCGCAGGATGGCGCCCGGCCCCACGCGCCCGACCCCAGGAGACCGCCCATGAACGCCCCCACCACCGCCGCCCACCTGGCGATTGCCCCGCGCAATGTGCCCGCCGCTTTCATGGACGCGCTGCGTGCGCGCTTTGGGTCCAACTGCTCGACCGCCCAGGTGATCCGCGAACAGCACGGGCGCGACGAATCGGCCTTCACCACCGTGCCGCCGCCGGCTGCAGTGGTGTTTGCCGAGTGCACGCAGGATGTGCAGGATGCCGTGAGGCTGTGCGCGCAGCATCGGGTGCCGGTGATCCCGTTTGGTGTGGGCTCCTCGCTCGAGGGACATCTGCTGGCGGTGCAGGGCGGCATCAGCATCGACCTCACGCGCATGAACAAGGTGCTGGCGGTGAACCCCGAAGACCTGACGGTCACGGTGCAGCCAGGCGTGACGCGCAAGCAGCTCAATGAGGACATCAAGTCCACCGGCCTGTTCTTTCCGATCGACCCGGGTGCTGATGCCACCCTGGGCGGCATGAGCGCCACCCGCGCCAGCGGCACCAACGCGGTGCGCTACGGCACCATGCGCGAGAACGTGCTGGCCCTCGAGGTGGTGACCGCCAGTGGTGAGGTGATCCGCACCGGCACCCGCGCCAAGAAGTCCAGCGCCGGCTACGACCTCACGCGCCTGATGGTGGGCAGCGAAGGCACGCTGGGGGTGTTGACCGAGATCACGCTGCGCATCTACCCGCTGCCCGAGGCGATCTCGGCCGCCATCTGCTCCTTTCCAAGCATTGCGGACGCGGTGCACACCGTCATCGAGACCATCCAGCTGGGGGTACCGATTGCCCGCGTGGAGCTGATCGACCATCACACCGTGCGCATGGTCAATGCGTACGCCAAGCTGGGCCTGCGCGAGGAGCCGATGCTGCTGATGGAGTTCCACGGCTCGCCGGCCGGCGTGAAGGAGCAGGCCGAAACGGTGCAGGAACTCGCCAGCAACCATGGCGGGCAGTCCTTTGAATGGGCGACCACCCCCGAAGAGCGCACCCGGCTGTGGACAGCACGGCACAACGCCTACTTTGCCGCCATCCAGTCACGCCCGGGCTGCCGTGCCATCAGCACCGACACGTGTGTGCCGATCAGCCGACTGGCCGACTGCCTGCTGGAGTCGGTGGACGAGGTCAACGCCTCGGGACTGCCGTACTTTCTGGTCGGCCATGTGGGTGACGGCAATTTTCACTTCGGCTACCTGATCGACCCCGACAACGCGCAGGAGTTCGCCACCGCCGAAGCCCTCAACCAGCAGCTGGTGGCGCGGGCTTTGCGCCTGGGCGGCACCTGCAGCGGCGAGCACGGCATCGGGCTGCACAAAATGGACTTCCTGGTGCGTGAGGCCGGAGACGGCGCGGTGGCCATGATGCGCACCATCAAGCATGCGCTCGATCCGCACAACATCATGAACCCGGGCAAGATTTTCAGTTGGTAAGCTGACCCTCACGGGGCATGCTGCGCGGCCTTGCTGAGCAACCAGTGCTCCACCCGCAGGCCCAGCAGGGCCGGCTCACAGGGCTTGAGCAGGACCTCGTTGAGGCCGGCGTCGCGAAAGTCCTTCAGATCGCTGGCGTTGACGTTGGCGGTCAGTCCCAGCACGGGAATATGCTGCCAGGCACGCTCGGCGCGAATGCGGCGCGTGGCCTCGATGCCATCCATGACCGGCATGACCATGTCCATCAGCACCAGGTCCACCGGCTTTTCGCGCATCGCCTGCAGGGCCGCCTCGCCGTTGGCCGCCTCGCGCACCAGGGCCTGCGGCCAGGCCTGCGTCAGCATCTGGCGCGCCAGCAGTCGGTTGATGGGGTGATCGTCCACAATCAGAAAGCGCCAGGCCACATCGACACTTTGCAGCACGGGGCGGCTGCTGGCTGCGCTGCGCTGCGGGGCTTCGCTGGCCTGGAGCGGCAAATCGAGCCAGAAGCGCGAGCCTTGCCCCGGCCGGCTTTCAAAGCCGATGGTGCCGCCCAGCAACTCCACCAGCTGGCGCGAGATGGCCAGTCCCAGGCCATTGCCGCCATAGCGGCTCTGGATACCGCCATCGGCCTGGGTGAAGCGGCTGAAGATGCGGGCCTGGCGTTCGGGGGCGATACCGATGCCCGTGTCCTGCACCGACAGCCGCACCCCGTTTTCGCGGCATTGCGCCTGCAGCACCACCGAGCCCTGGTGCGTGAACTTCAGGGCGTTGCCCAGCAGGTTGACCAGCACTTGCATCATGCGATGGCGGTCGCTGTGGACCCAGCGCGGCAATGCCGGGTCGATGTCGAGCCGGTATTCGAGCTTGGAGCTGCGCACGCGCGGCACAAACAGTTCGAAAGCGTGCTTGAGCAGCTCATGCAGATCAAAGGTTTCGGGCTGGATCTGCAGCTTGCCGGCTTGCAGCTGCGAGTAATCCAGGATGTCATTGATGACCGTCATCAGGTGATCGGCCGACTGCCTTGTGTGGTTGAGCACCTTGCGGGCCTCGGGGCAGTCCTGCACGCGTGACAGCAGCAGGGCATTGAAGCCCAGGATGGCGTTCATCGGCGTGCGCAGCTCGTGGCTGACCGTGGCAATGAACTGCTCGCGCATGTGCAGCGCCTGCTCGAGCTCGACCCGCTTGGCCTCGAGCTCCTGTTGATGGCGCAGCGTTCGCTCAAGGGTCCGCTGGTGCAGCTGGTCGTAAATGAAGGGCACGATCATGAGCATGAGGGTGACCATGCTGAACGTCACCGTCGACGACAGCACATGGGGCATGCCCAGCTCGAAGGCCGGCACCTTGCCCAGGTAGGTCAGCAGGCCCAGGCTCAGTTCGATCAGCAGCACCACCGCCAGCCAGAACAGGCCGGCGCTGCGCCCGATGATGTAAAACGGTGTGAGCGGCAGGATCAGCAACCATGACAGTCGTGGCGAGAAGATGGCCCCTGCGCCCCAGACAGCCATCAACAGCACCACCGCTCCCGAGGCTGTGGCAATGTGCACCGCATACGGGATGGACATGCCGTACTGGACAGCCACCAGCAGACCACCAATGACGGCCGCCAGCGTCAAAAACATGCCCTTGGCATGCGCGTAAGGGCTGATGGCCGAGTACATCACCAATATGGCGATCACCATCACCGCAAACAGGAAGATGTAGGGCATCCTGCCCTGTCGGTAGCTCGAGGGCAGCCGTTCGGTCAGGGCTGCAAACCCGTGCCTTTCTGAGGGGGCCTGGGCCATGCTCAATCCCTTGACCTTCGGACATGCCGCCCGATCAACCGCTGGATCTGCTCGGCATCCATGGGTTTGTGGAGCACATCGTCCATGCCGGCAGCCAGGCATTGCTCGCGTTCGGCCGGATGGGTGTTGGCGGTCAGCGCCAGCACCGGCAGGCGTGACGTCTCGCCGCCCATGTGCTGGCGGATGTGCTGCGTCAGCTCCAGCCCGTCCATGTCGGGCATGACCATGTCGACCAGCGCCACATCAAAGGCCTGCTGGTCCAGAAAGATCAGTGCCTGCGCCGCCGAATCGGCGGTGGTGATCCGGGCCTGCGGCCAGATTTTGTGCAGCTGCAACTGGGCCACCTGCAGGTTGATGGCGTTGTCATCGACCACCAGGATGCGCAGCGGCTCACCCGCCAGGCTGCGCACAGGCGTCTCGGCGGGCGCAGGCTCGCCACGTGCCCCCTGCAGCGGCAGCATCAGCCAGAACAGCGCGCCGCTGCCGGGCTGGCTGTGCACGCCAATGTCGCCGCCGAGCAGGCGTGTCAGACCCTCGCACAAGGTCAGTCCCAGCCCGGTGCCACCGAAGGCGCGGTTGGTTTGTTCGTCGGCATGTTCGAAGCGGTTGAAGATCAGGGCCTGGCGCTCCGGGGGAATGCCGGGGCCGGTGTCTTCCACCTCGATGCGCAGGCGACCTTCATGCAGGGCCAGCCGCAAGGCCACATGACCCTGGGCGGTGAATTTGACGGCGTTGTCCAGCAGTTTGTCGATCACCTGCTGCAGACGCTGGCGGTCAGCGTGCAGGGCGTCCGGCAAGGCCGGATCGACATGGCCCTGCAAGCGCAGCCCCTTGCGCTGGGCGCGCAACTGATGCTTGTGCAGGACCTGCTCCACCAGATCCTGCAGCACGAAGTCTTCGGGATGCAGACCCAGGCTGCCGGCCTGCAGTTGAGAATAGTCGAGGATGTCGTTGACCACCTCGAGCAAGTGTGCGGTGGAGTTGCGGATGTGGTCCACCACCTCGACCTCCTCAGGTCGGTCGGCCAGCTCGCGCCGCAGCACGCTGTTGAAGCCCAGGATGGCATTCATGGGCGTTCGCAACTCATGGCCCACGGCCGCCACAAACTCGTCCTTGTGCGCTTGCGCCTGGATCAGCGCGTGGTGGGTGGCCCGCAACTCGTCATTTCGCCGACCCAGTTCCTGCAACTGCTGGCGGTGCATGTGCTCATAAATGAAGACCGCCAGCATCAAGGTGACCGTCACCAAGACATAGTTCATCAAGGTCCACGGTACGCCTGGGGCGCTGACATCGGCATGTGGATCCACCAACCCCTGGTTGACGGCCAACATCATGGCCGCGATGGTCAACAACATCACCCCCATCCAGCACATCATTGCGCGTACGCCCCGCACCATCAGCATGGCTACGGTGATGATGCTGAACCAAATCATGGTCGTGGAGTTGACGCCCCCGGTGTGAGCGGTGATATAGATCAGCAGCGCCCAACTCAACAGGCTGACTGCGTGAGCCACCCAGGGGGCCCGTGCAGGGGCGCGTGCGAGAGACCACAACAGCAACACCGACAACGCGTGCCAGAGGTTGACGTGATGGTTGTAGTAACCAGGCGGCAGAAAAAAGAAGATCAGCGAATTGACAAGGGTGCAGCCCAAATACAGGTGGAGCAGGGCTTGCCGCGAGAATGTGCCCTCGGCATGGCCTGACGGCTTCACGGCGGCTGGGTGTGCCCCTTGCATGCCTCGCCCGTCAGCCGCGGAGTTTCTCAATCAGGCCATTGAGCTCGTCGAGGGAGCCGAACGCAATGGTGAGCTCGCCCATCTCCTCCATCCGGCCTTGACGCTTGATGCGTTTTTTGACTTTCACCTCAACCTGGGCCATCAGCAGGTCCGAAAGTTCTTCTTCGACGCGGCGCACGTCCCGTGATTTTTCCTTCTTAGGTTTTTGCGTGACCAAGTTGAATTCGGCGCCGAGTTTTTTGACCAGGCTTTCGGCCTCGCGCACCGACATTTTTCGGGCCGTGATCTGGTGAGCCGCGGTGATCTGCGCCGCTCTGTCCAGGGCGAGCAGGGCGCGCGCATGCCCCATGTCCAGATCGCCGGCCATCAGCATGGTCTGTACCGGATCGGCCAGGTTCAGAAGACGCAGCAGGTTGCTCGCGGCACTTCGCGAGCGCCCCACGGCCTGCGCAGCAGCTTCGTGAGTGAGCCCAAACTCTTTGATTAGACGATGCAGGCCCTGGGCTTCTTCCAGTGGGTTGAGGTCCTCACGCTGGATGTTTTCGATCAACGCCATGGCGGCCGCGGCCTCGTTGGGCACATCGCGCACCAGCACCGGCACCTTGTCCAGACCGGCCAGTTTGCTGGCACGGAAGCGCCGCTCACCGGCGATGATTTCGTATTTGCCGGCGTTGGCCCCGCTGGCAAGCCGGCGAACCAGGATCGGTTGCATGATGCCCTGCGCCTTGATCGATTCGGCCAGTTCGTACAGCGCGCCCTCGTCCATGCGGGTGCGAGGCTGGTACTTGCCCGCCACCAGGTTTTCAAGCGCCAGCATCATTGGCGAGCCGTCCCGCAGGGCGGTGGGGGCGTCTTCGACTTTAGGCCCGAGAAGGGCTTCTAGGCCGCGGCCGAGTCCTTTGGGTTTTTTGGTGACCATGGTCAGTCTTTCAAGGGGTGCAGCCATGCGTGCCGCGCGGTTGAACCATAAAGCAGGGAGCACCGTCTTCGACGGTCGCCTGAAGGCCATGCGAGGCCGCAAGAGTCAGGGGCGACATGCTCAAAGTGTGGGGGCGCGTGCGACCAGCTCGCGCGCAAACTCGACAAAGGCCTGACTGCCCTTGGCCGAGGGGTCGAACACCACCCCGGGCAAGCCATAGCTGGGCGCTTCGGCAAGCCGGACATTGCGCGGGATGACGGTGTTGAACACCTTGTCGCCAAAGTGGGCCTTGAGCTGCTCGCTGACTTGCAGCTGCAGCGTGATACGCGGATCGAACATGACCCGCAACAGGCCAATGATCTTGAGGTCCGGGTTGAGGTTGGCATGCACCTGCTTGATGGTGTTGACCAGATCGGTCAGGCCCTCCAGGGCAAAGTATTCGCACTGCATGGGCACGATCACGCCATGCGCAGCACACAGGCCGTTGAGTGTGAGCATGGACAGCGAGGGTGGGCAGTCCACCAGCACAAAGTCGTAGTCTGCGGCCACGGCCGCGAGCGCCTGCTTGAGGCGTTTTTCGCGCTGCGGGAGCTCCACCAGTTCAACCTCGGCACCCGCCAGTTCGCGGTTGGCCCCCAGCACCTGAAAGCCGGCTTTAGGGGAGGGGGTGGCCGCTTCGGCCACACTGGCGGACTCCAGCAGCACATCGTAGACACTGAGCGTCAGCTCGCGTTTGTCTATGCCGGCGCCCATGGTGGCATTGCCCTGTGGGTCCAGATCCACCAGCAACACCCGCTGTCCGACCTTGGCCAGGCCAGCGGCCAGGTTGACGGCGGTGGTGGTCTTGCCCACCCCGCCCTTCTGGTTCGCGATACAGAAAATCTTGGCCATGGTCATGCTCTGGAGGGATACGGGGTGTACGCGGGCTTGATGATCACTTGGACACGGCCAGTTTGAGGCCGAAACCGATCAGGAACAGGCCCGCCAGCTTCTCCAGCCAGTGGCCGATTCGCGGATGGGCCCGCATGCGCTCGGCCAGATGATAGGTCAGCAAGGTCATGCCCAGCCCATACAAAAAGGTCAGCGCGGCAATGGTGGCGGCCATGACCACGAAACTGAGCAGGCCCCGGTGGTGCTGCGGATCGACAAACAGCGGGAAAAAGGCCATGTAGAAAACAATCGCCTTGGGGTTGAGCAGCGTGATGGCCAGGGATTGCTGGAAATACTGGCGCGGACGGATGTTGAGCACGGGGGCATCACCCGGTCGGGCGCGCAGCATCTTCCAGCCCAGCCAGGCCAGGTACAGCGCCCCCACCCACTGAACAACACCGAAGGCTGCTGGATAGGTGGCCAGCAACGTCGCCACACCCGCCACCGCGGCCCACATCAGCACCTGATCGCCGGCAATCACCCCCAGGGTCGCGGCCAGTCCGCCACGCACCCCGCCTTTGCCGGTCGAAGTGATCAGCGCCAGATTGCCGGGCCCGGGAATTGCCAGAAACAAGACAATGGCCGCGACAAAAGCGCCGTAATCAGAAATGCCGAAAAACATGGGCAAATTGAGGAACTGTGAGAGGTAAATCCCCGTGGACTGCCAGTGTACGCCATGGCTTGCCAAGCGCGCAGTGGCTCCGCAAGATCACCCCATCCCCGTCGACGGGTCAGACCGCCGGCTTCATCCACACCATGCAGCGCTCCACCTCCAGCCCCGGCACCGAGAGTGGTTCCACGTGAAACACTTGAACGTCGGCGGGCAAGCCGTCGATCTCGGCCTGGGGGCGCTTGCCCTTCATGGCCATCCAGACGCCAGGCCCGGCCAGCGCGTTTCGCGACCCGCGCACAAAGTCTGGCAAAGCAGCAAAGGCCCGGCAGCAGATCACATCGAACGGGCCGGTCAGGGTTTCGACACGGGCATGGATGCCATGCAGGTTTGGCAACTTCAAGCTGACCGCCACCTGCCGGATGAACGCGGCCTTTTTGCCCACAGTATCGACACAGCTCACTTCCAGTTCTGGCCGACAGATGGCCAGCACAACGCCCGGCACCCCCCCGCCCGAGCCCACATCCAGCACCCTGGCCGGCTGGCCCCGGGTGTGCCGCTCCAGCGGGGCGATGGCTGTCAGACTGTCCAGCAGATGGTGGGTCAGCATCTCCTGCGGATCGCGGACGGACGTCAGGTTGTAGACCTTGTTCCATTTCTGGATCAGGGCGAAGTAGCCCAGCAGTTGCTCGAATTGGGCTTCGGTCAGCACCAAACCCAACGCCGCCGCCCCCGACTTCAGGACAGTGAGCGCATCGCTCATGCAGGTTGACTCTCTTCGGTCGGGGCACGGAAACCCTTGAAACCGCCCTTTTTCAAATGAATCAGCAAAAGCGACATGGTTGCCGGGGTGATGCCCGAAATGCGCGAGGCCTGGCCCAGGGTTTCAGGCCGATGCTTGGCCAGTTTCTGACGGGCCTCGATCGACAGGGCCGTGACCTGCATGTAATCCAGATCGGTCGGGAGTTTCAGGTTCTCGTAATAAGCCGCGCGCTCGACCTCTTCCTTCTGGCGGTCGATATAGCCGGCATACTTGGCCGCAATCTCGACCTGCTCGATCACCGCTTCATGCAAATCACCCAGCGTTTCACGTGAAACTTCGGGGCTGCTGTGACGGCCGCCGTTCATGCCGGTCAACTCGCCGTACCTCACGCCCGGTCGGCGCAGCAGGTCGAACAGGTTGTATTCGTGGTCGATGGCTTTGCCCAGCACCCGGGTGGACTCCTCGGCGGGCAGGTTACGCGGATTCACCCAGGTGCATTTGAGGCGCTCTGTTTCACGTGAAACCGCATCGCGCTTGCGACAGAAGGCGTCCCAACGGGTATCGTCGATCAAGCCCATCTGACGGCCGGTCTCGGTCAGGCGCATGTCGGCATTGTCCTCGCGCAGCTGCAAGCGGAACTCGGCGCGGCTGGTGAACATGCGGTACGGCTCGGTCACGCCTTTGGTGATCAGGTCGTCCACCAGCACGCCCAGATAGGCCTGGTCGCGGCTGGGCGTCCAGGCGCCTTGCCCCCGGCACTGCAGCGCGGCATTGATGCCGGCAAACAGGCCCTGGGCCGCCGCCTCTTCATAACCGGTGGTGCCATTGATCTGGCCGGCAAAGAACAGCCCGTGGATTTGCCGGGTCTCGAAGCTGCTTTTGAGCGAGCGCGGGTCAAAGTAGTCGTACTCGATGGCGTAACCCGGGCGCAGGATGTGGCAGTTTTCCAGGCCCTTCATCGAGCGCACCAGGTCGTACTGGATGTCAAAAGGCAGGCTGGTCGAGATGCCGTTGGGGTAGAACTCGTTCGTCGTCAGGCCTTCGGGCTCCAGAAAAATCTGATGGCTGTCCTTGTCGGCAAAGCGGTTGATCTTGTCTTCCACGCTCGGGCAGTAGCGCGGACCCACGCCCTCGATCTTGCCGGTGAACATGGGGCTGCGGTCAAAGCCGGAACGGATGATCTCGTGCGTGCGCTCGTTGGTGTGGGTGATCCAGCACGGCACTTGCTGTGGGTGCATGCCCGTCTTGCCCATGAAGCTGAACACGGGCACCCCGCCCTGCTCGTTCATGCCCCCGGGCATGCCGTCGCCGGGCTGTTCGATGCACTTGGAAAAGTCGATGGTGCGGCCATCCAGGCGCGGCGGGGTCCCGGTTTTCAGGCGGCCTTGCGGCAGCTGGAGTTCCTTCAGGCGCGACGACAGGCTCACCGCTGGCGGGTCGCCCGCACGGCCGGCCGAGTAGTTCTGCAGCCCCACATGGATCTTGCCGTCGAGGAACGTGCCTGCCGTCAGCACCACGGTGCGTGAACGGAAACGGATGCCGACCTGCGTGACGGCACCGACCACGCGATCGCCCTCCACCATCAAATCATCGACCGCCTGCTGGAACAGCCAGAGGTTGGGCTGGTTTTCCAGCATGCGGCGGATCGCCGCTTTGTACAGGATGCGATCGGCCTGGGCACGGGTGGCGCGCACAGCCGGGCCTTTGGAGCTGTTGAGGATGCGGAACTGGATGCCGCCCTCGTCGGTGGCCAGCGCCATGGCGCCACCCAGGGCATCAACCTCCTTGACCAGATGCCCCTTGCCGATGCCACCGATGCTGGGATTGCAACTCATCTGGCCCAGCGTTTCGATGTTGTGGCTGAGCAAGAGGGTCTTGCAGCCCATGCGGGCAGCGGCCAGCGCAGCCTCGGTCCCGGCATGGCCGCCACCGACCACAATCACGTCGAATTCCTGAGGGTAAAGCATGAGAATGTTCGCCTCTGGGGCGCCGCAAAGGAGGCCGCAAGGGCACGGCCTGTGACCCGTCATGTGCTTAAAAAATAAGCAGTCACTGGCTGCCTATTTTACAAGCAGCTTGTCAAGGTCGTCTGTGCCCTGTGCATGCGTATCCTGCATCACGCCATAACAGATGGGCTTTGGACAAAGCCTCACCGACACTTTTACGCTGGGGCCTCACACTTGAAAGTTCCACATGCACAGCCACCCCCTGCCCTCCTATCTTGACCCTCAACATCCCGGCGCCTGGGGGATGTACCTTGAGCAGATCGACCGCGTCACACCGTATCTGGGCCCGCTTTCGCGCTGGGTGGAAACTCTCAAGCGTCCCAAACGCATTCTGATCGTGGACGTGCCCATCGAACTGGACAACGGCACGGTGGCGCATTTCGAGGGCTACCGCGTGCAGCACAACACCAGCCGGGGACCCGGCAAAGGGGGCGTGCGCTTTCACCAGGACGTGACCCTGCCTGAAGTCATGGCCCTGTCGGCCTGGATGTCGGTCAAGAATGCGGCCATCAACCTGCCCTTCGGGGGCGCCAAGGGGGGCATCCGGGTCGATCCGAGAACCCTCTCGCGCGGCGAACTCGAAAGGCTGACACGACGCTACACCAGCGAAATCGGCATCATCATCGGCCCCACCCGGGACATTCCTGCCCCTGATGTGAACACCAACGAGCAGATCATGGCCTGGATGATGGACACCTATTCCATGAATGAAGGCGCGACGGCCACCGGTGTGGTCACCGGCAAACCGATCGCCCTGGGGGGCTCACTCGGCCGCAAGGAGGCCACCGGACGGGGTGTTTTCACCGTGGCCCAAGAGGCTGCCCTGCGCCTGGGCTTGCCTTTGGCAGGCGCGCGGGTGGCCGTGCAAGGGCTCGGCAATGTGGGTGGCGTGACGGCGCGGCTGTTTGAACAGGCGGGTGCGATTGTTGTGGCTGTTCAGGACCATGCGGCCACGCTCTACAAGCCCTCGGGCCTGGGCGTGGATGCCTTGCTCGCCCATGCCACGGCCCAGGGCTCGGTGCACGGCTTTGCAGGTGCTGAGGCCTTGCCCCGCGACGATTTCTGGCGGCTGCCCTGCGACATCCTGATTCCGGCGGCGCTGGAGGGTCAAATCACGGCCGCCAACGCCATGCACATCACGGCCCGTCTGATCATCGAAGGGGCCAATGGTCCGACCACCCCCGAAGCCGATGACATCCTGGCCGAACGTCATGTCCTGGTGGTGCCGGATGTGATCGCCAATGCCGGCGGCGTCACCGTCAGCTACTTCGAGTGGGTGCAGGATTTCTCGAGTTTTTTCTGGACCGAAGATGAAATCAATGCCCGACTGGTGCGACGCATGCAAGAAGCATTTGCCGCTGTCTGGGAAACGGCACAAACCCACCAGGTGAGCCTGCGCACAGCCACTTTCATCATCGCCTGCACACGCATGCTGCAGGCGCGCGAACTGCGTGGCCTGTACCCCTGACCAGGGACAGTTGCAGGCTAACGGTTTTCGGGCAACTCAATCTTGACTTCCAGGACCTCGAGATTGTCCTGGCGTTCAAGCTGCACCTTGATATCGTCGGCGTTGACACGGACGTACTTGCTGATGACGGCCAGCAGTTCGCGCTGAAGATCCGGCAAGTAATCGGGCTCGGCCGGATTGCGACCACTGCGTTCATGCGCCAGGATGATCTGCAGCCGCTCCTTGGCCAGGCTTGCCGTGTTTTTCTTTTCTCCCAACAGAAAGGACAGAAAGGACATGGCTTATTTGCCTCCGAACAGGCGTTTGAAGAAGCCGGGCCGTTCTGCCTCGATGAAGCGCAAGGGTTTGTCTTCCCCCATGAAGCGGTCAATCACGTCCTTGTAGGCCTCCGAGACATCGCTGCCGGACAGTGTGATGGCGGGTGTGCCCTGGTTGGAAGCCTGCAGCACGGTTTCGCTTTCGGGAATGACGCCTATGAGCGGTATGCGCAGGATGTCCTGGATGTCCTGCAGAGACAACATCTGACCCTCTTCGACCCGGTTGGGGTTGTAGCGGGTGATCAGCAGGTATTCCTTGACCGGTTCAGCCCCCTCGATGGCACGCCGCGTCTTGCTCGCGAGCATCCCCAGGATACGGTCGGAATCACGCACCGAAGACACCTCGGGGTTGGTCACCACCAACGCTTCGTCAGCAAAGTGCATGGCCATGAGTGCACCGGTCTCGATGCCGGCAGGCGAATCGCAGACGATGTACTCAAAACCCATTTGCGACAAGTCGGTCAGCACCTTGCCCACACCTTCGTGGGTGAGGGCTTCCTTGTCCCGGGTTTGGCTGGCTGCCAGCACATACAGGTTGGAAATTTGTTTGTCCTTGATCAGGGCCTGGTTCAGGTTGGCCTCGCCGTTGATCACATTGATGAAGTCATACACCACGCGACGCTCGCACCCCATGATGAGGTCCAGGTTGCGCAGGCCCACGTCAAAGTCAATCACCGCAGTCTTGAAACCCTTGAGTGCCAGACCCGAAGCAAAACTCGCACTGGTGGTGGTCTTACCCACACCACCCTTGCCGGACGTGACAACAACAATTTTCGTCATGGCTCACTTTCTGATGGAGATACGGATTGCCCAGAAGCTTCAGGTCTTCAGGGGCTGGATCAGCAACCGGTCGCCCTGCTGTCCCGACTGCAGCTGCACACACGCCGGTTTGCCCAGCACTTCGGCAGGCAAGGGATTTTCGCGGGTACGGTACACACCGGCAATCGAGACCAGCTCCGGCTCCATGGCCTGGGCAAAGATGCGCGCACTGACCAGACCGCGCGCCCCGGCAATGGCTTTTCCGCGCAGGGCCGCATACACATGAATGCTGCCGTCGGCAATCACCTCGGCCCCAGGATTGACCATGGCCAGCATCACCAGGTCGCGGCCCCGTGCGTACACCTGCTGACCTGAACGCAAAGGCTTGTCGATGACCAGCGCACCCAGCTCGGCTGGCGCCGAAGCAGGCGCTTCAGGCACAGGCGCTGGCGCAGCAGCAAGACCCTCACGCAGACGCACATCGCTGCCGTCAACCAGGCCCGCCAGCAGGGCCGCGGGCCGCTGGTCCTCGCGGGCACCACGGAAAGCCACAGCCCGCAGCCGAAACGGCTTGAGCATTTGCACCAGGCCCGCGAAATCCACGGCAGGAGGTTCAGCGCCTTCGTTAAGGACGGACACATCGATCAGCACCGGATCGTTGTCAAAAAAATCAGGGGTTTCTGAAAACTGCCGCGTCAAGTCACGCCCAAGGTCTTCCAGAACGGCTGTTTTGGGCACGAAAGCGACCATGGAAAGCTCGGCGCTCTTGATTTCAAAGGCGGCGGCGACAGGCGTGTGGAGCATCGGAATGGCGTAATGAGTGCCGCAATCTTATCAGCGAGGTTCTTGTTGGTTGTATCCCTGAGTTCTATATCAAGTGGTAATTAAAGATAGTAGTGATAGATAAAGAACACCCGTTTATGTGGACAACCCTGTAAAGATGGTTGTCAGCAAGGGCTTAGCAAGTTTCATTGCATGTGCATGTCCATGCAATCCCGGGCCCCGATAAAAAGAACAAGTCTTGAAATCCGGCCGGTCCTGTGGATAACACACCACTTGCCCGATTTTTATCCACACACTTGTTCATGCATGCCC
>CAYMMK010000068.1:0-14523 GCA_964391575.1 uncultured Limnohabitans sp. | reverse complement strand
CACCATTGCAAACTCAGGCCTTCAGGGCTTGGTCGTCATCACTGTCCTCGCGCCTGACCGTCCCCTTGCCTTGCACCCCGATCAACAGCCTCTTTGCAACATGGCAATGGCCTTTCGCAAGCAAATGAGCGATCCTTCGCTGCATGCCGGTTCATTCCTACCTGTTCGTCCCTGCCGATCGTTCTGATCGTTTCAACAAGGCGCTTGCGTCGGGCGCACACATCGTCATCATTGACCTGGAGGATTCGGTTTCGCCCGGACTCAAGGACGCAGCACGCGATAGCCTAGGCCTTTGGTTACAGGATCATCCTGAAATTCAGGTTTACCTGCGGACCAATGGCACCGAGACGGCCTGGTTCGGCAAAGACATCACGCTGTGCCACTTGCCCGCTGTGCGCGGGATCGTGCTGCCCAAGGCCGAGTCCGCGGCGCAGTTGTCCGAGGTGGCACATCGGGTCCATGGCAAGCCATTGCTTGCCCTGATCGAGACTGCACTGGGAATGGCTGCGGCCCGAGATATCGCCACCATCCCCGGCGTTCATCGGCTGTTGTTCGGTTCGATTGACTTCCAGGCTGACCTGGGCATTGAGGGTGACGATGATGCGCTGCTTGCCTTTCGCTCGATGCTTGTGTTGGCATCCCGGCTGGGGGGGCTGGAGGCGCCGGTGGATGGAGTCACAACAGCACTGGACGACCCCGAGGTGCTCGCCCGCGATACTGCACGCGCACGGCGTCTGGGCTTTGGAGGCAAGTTGTGCATCCACCCCAGGCAGGTTGCCGCAGTCAATGCAGGCTTCCTTCCGAAGGCCCAGGACGTGGACTGGGCAAGAAGAGTCTTGCAAGCCATTCGAACCAGCCAGGGGGCAGCCGTGTCGGTGGACGGCACCATGGTCGATACCCCGGTGGTCAAACGCGCCCAGGCGATCCTGACATCAGCCGGCCTTGCCGAACCGGCCCCTGAATCTTGATTCGCGGCTCTGCCGGGCCCGGGGCCACCAGGCCCTGACGGATCTCAGACTGTCCGTGCGCCGTCGACGGGAAATTCAACACCGCTGATAAAGGCGGCCGCGTCACTTGCGAGAAACAGGGCCACCGCCGCCACGTCTGAAGGACGGGAGAGGCGACCCAGCGGAATGGTGCTGATGAAACGGGCCCGGTTTTCGGGTGTGTCAGGCACTCCCATGAATTTTTCAAGCAGTCCGGTTTCACCGATGACCGGACAGATCGCATTCACACGGATGCCATCGGGTCCCAATTCAACAGCCATTGACTTGGAAAGGAGGTTGACCGCGCCCTTGGAGCCGTTGTACCAGGTCAGGCCCGGCCGCGGACGGATGCCTGCGGTTGAACCCACGTTCAGGATGACACCCGAACGCTTTGCCCGCATGAGGGGCACCACCGCACGCGCCATGTGGTAAATGGACTTGACATTGACTGCGAACATCCGATCGAACGTGGCCTCATCCACCTGCAGCATGGGCTGATTGATGTGTGTGGTCCCCGCGTTATTGACGACGATGTCCGGTGTACCGAGCCGTTCGGTGCATCGCCGTACCAATTCGGTCACATCCGGGCCCCGGGAAACGTCGCATGCCTGAAAAGCCACCTGAGGGCCCAGAGCTTTAGCCAGTGCCGCACCTTTGTCCTCAGCGAGGTCTCCGATCATGACCTTGGCCCCTTCGGCGGCATAAGCGCGCACGATCGCCTCGCCAAATCCTGCAGCCCCACCCGTGACGATGGCAACCTTGTCTTGCAGCTGACCCATGACGCGCCTGTCAGCCGTGGTAGTGAACAAGGGTCTTGGTGGTGCTGACCTCTTCGAGTGCCAGCAGCCCCTTCTCGCGTCCGTGCCCACTGCGCTTGGTTCCACCAAAAGGCAGTTCCACGCCACCGCCTGCGCCATAGCAGTTCATGAATACCTGACCGGCGTGGACGGCCTTGGCCACACGCTGCAAGCGACCTGCGTTTTCGGTCCAGACCGCCGCCAGCAGACCATAGTCGGTGCCATTGGCCAGTGCAATCGCATCGGCCTCATCCTCAAAGGGCATGGCGGCCAGCACAGGACCGAACACCTCTTCCCGCGCCAGTGCGGCATCACGAGGGACCGGACCAAAGAGCGTGGGCTTGACGAAATAGCCGGTCTTGGGCGCAGTTTCAGCAATGGTGCCTTCGGCGAGCACGGCAATGCCTGCGGCACGGGCCTGATCAATATAGCGCTGCACACGCCGGTGCTGGGCCGGATTCATGACCGGGCCGCAATCGAAATCCATCTCGGGCGTGCCCACCCGGACTTTCGAGAAGGCTTCGGCCACCTGGCGGGTGAAGCTGTCGTAGATCGACCGTTGCACGAGCAATCGACTGCCAGCGGTGCAGGTCTGCCCCGCATTCTGGACAATGGCACGGACGATGATCGGGACGGCACGGGCCACATCCACGTCATCGAAAACAATCTGCGGGCTCTTGCCACCGAGCTCCAGCACGCATTTGACGGCGTTCTTCGCTGCCGCCTGCTGCACCAGCGTGCCCACCTCGTTGGAGCCGGTAAAGGAAATGAAGTTGATCCCGGGGTGCGCGGCGAGCGCGGCGCCCGCCTCTTCGCCCAGGCCGGTCACGATGTTCAATGTCCCTGCAGGCAGACCTGCTTCAGTCGCAATCTCGGCAAAACGTATCGCCGACAGGCTGGTGTCCTCAGCGGGCTTGAGCACGATGGCATTGCCCATGGCGAGCGCCGGGGCCACGGTCCGCCCCATCATCTGCGCCGGGTAGTTCCAGGGAATGATATGCGCCGTAACCCCGAGCGGCTCGCGGATCAGGCTGACCTGGTGGCCATTGAGGAAGGGAATCACCTCACCGTGCACTTTGTCGGCTGCGCTGCCGTAGAACTCGAAATAGCGTGCGAGCACCTTGATGTCATTACGCGCAGTGGTCATGGGCTTGCCTGTGTCCCGCGCCTCCAGGCGTGCGAGTTCATCCTCATGCAACAGCACTGCATCGGCGATCCTGCATAAAACACGACCCCGTTCGGTCGCGGTGGTGGTCCCCCACGCTCCACACGCTGCTCTTGCCGCCTGGACTGCACGGTCGACATCGGCGGGGGTGCCGCGCGGGATCTCGTCAAACGGCTGACCGTCAGCTGGCCCGATCACGGGAAGGGTGCGGCCATCCTGTGCGGCCACCCATTGCCCGCCGATGAACATCTTTTTCATGATTGAAAACTCCGGTGTGAATTATTGGGCTCGACCGGGCGACTGTACGAAGCCCTTCGCCATTGGGCAATTGGAAAAGCGGCAACGGCGCCTTGCACGCCGTGCAAGCCTCGGGGTTTTGGCGAGATAATCCCGATCATGCTTCCCGACCTGGACTCCCTGGCCCTGTTCGTGCAGGCGGCCGAGATGGGTAACCTCACGCGCGCGGCGGAGGCCAGCCACATCACCGCGCCGGCTGCAAGTCGTCGGCTGGCCTTGCTTGAACATCAGTTCAAGACCCCCTTGTTCGAGCGACATTCGCGTGGCCTGCAGCCCACCCCGGCCGGCGAACGCCTGCTGGTCATGGCACGCGAGCTGATATCCGGCGTTCACCAGATGCGCGCCGAGATGGCCAACTACGCATCGGGCCAGCATGCGGTCTTGCGTGTTCACGGCAACACCTCCGCCATGACACAGTTTCTGCCCGCCGATGTGGCCAGTTATCAGATCCAGCATGTCCAGGGCGTGCGCATCACACTCGAAGAGTGCTGGAGCGACGAGGCGGTTCGCCGCGTGCGCCGGGGCGAGGCTGACCTGGGCGTGGTGGTGGAAGGCTGCGATGTGAGCGGGCTGTGGTGCCAGCCTTACCGCAGTGACCGTTTGGCAGCGGTTGTGCGGTCCGACGACGTCCTCACCGGTCACGAGGTCGCATTTGCCGACTTGCTTGAACGCGACCTGGTCGGCCTGGAAGGCGGCAGCACCCTGACCCGCCTCATCACGGCGCAGGCCACTCAAACCATGCGACCCATGGCGCTTCGGGTCCAGGTGCGCAGCTTTGAAGCGGTATGCCGCGCCGTGGAAGCTGAACTGGGTATTGGCATCCTGCCACTGACGGCCGCGCACAGCTTTGCCCACGCCATGAATTTGCGTGTGATGCCTTTGTCAGACCCCTGGGCGCTGCGCCGGATGCTGTTATGCTGCCGCAGCCATCCCGGCTCGAAGACTCCGCTGGGCCTGCTGGCCGCACACCTTCAACAGTGCGCCAGCTTGGATGTGCCCGGCTGACTCCCTTTCAGGCATGAGGTAGCGTGCGTGCAAACGAAGGCCGCGCACGCACCGCCTCCGCCAAAGCCTTGAGGCCAGGTGTAGCTGGCAACCACGGCTTGTCGCTGTGCCGGAACATCTGGTAGTCGTAAAACACCACAGCACAGACCGCGTCCAGGGTGGGCGGGGTAGAACCAGGCTGGTCGCCAGCCAGCATGCCGGCGACGGCTTCGAGCCGCTGCGCAGCCTCGATCATGGTCCTTTGGCGACGCAAACCGACCGGGGTCTCGTCGAAGAGCACGGGCGCAGTCACTTTACGGGTAATGATGGTGTGCACCGAAGCTTCGATCCCCCCCAGGGCCACCCCTGCGCGTGAGAGCACGCCTGCTGCCTGCTGCGGCGAACCTGTCAAGCTCGGCCAGGTCGGCGCGGGTCGCATGACCTCCAGCCATTGCACAATCAGCAGGCTTTCTGTCAAAGGTGTGCCGTCATCGAGCACCAGCGTGGGAACCCGGGTGGCGGCATTGGCTGCACGCAACCGTCCGTCATCGGCCCAGGGATCGACGACGGTAGGCTCGATTTCG
The DNA here is from genome assembly GCA_964391575.1 of uncultured Limnohabitans sp. Taxonomy (GTDB): domain Bacteria; phylum Pseudomonadota; class Gammaproteobacteria; order Burkholderiales; family Burkholderiaceae_C; genus Limnohabitans_A. The sequence continues at coordinate 9,710 of CAYMMK010000068.1, read as the reverse complement.
ATCCCTTTCTCGATCATGCAGATACGTGCAATGCGCACAAAGGGTGAGGTCGTATTCGCCAGCAGTTGCATGGTGGTTCTCCGCAAGAATCAGGCAGGTAAAGCGCCCAATTGCTTGAGCATACCCAGGTTGTCGAGCAGGGCCCAATGCTCAACCAGAACCCCATTTTCCATTTTGAAGAGGTCCAGCACATCGATGTCGATACGCCGCCCGGTGGCCGCCATGTCGCCGAACGCACCCGTGTGGGTGGCCTGCACGCGCAAACGTACCAGCACCTTGTCGCCTTCGGCGACAAAATCAAGCAGCGGCAGTTGCATGTCCGGAAATGCGGGCATCAGTGCATCGTGCAGCTGCGCAACGCCTTGCGGACCCCGCACTTCAAAGGGCAACCCCGGGTCGTGACGAATGAAATCGGGGGCAATGTGACGGGCCATCCAGGCTGTATCGCGGGCGAGAAAAGCCCGGAAATAATCGCGGCAAAGCTGCTTGTTGGTTTCAAGGGTATTCATAAGAGTTTCCAGTCTCAGGTTTAAACAGGTACCACCTCGAAGCCGAGGCGCGGGAAATGGATCTGCAAGTCGCCGACTTGTGGATCATGGCGATGGATGACAACTTCGAATGCATCCGCTGCAACAAGTTGGCCGCTGACGGGCACACGAGCGTTGTCATCGGGGGTGACGGTCACTTGCGTGCCCGGGCGAATACCACCGAGGTCGCCATCGGCCTTCATGTACGTTACGGGGGCAGGCACAGCAGCGCGGGCCACCTCAAGCGCTTGCTCAGCAGTCATGGCCTGGGGCGACCCGTGGCCGGCTGCGGCAATCCGGTCGTACCAGGGGATCAAGGGTCCGAGCCCAAGCAGCGCATCCACCTCATCGACCGGACAGTTCTGGCGCAACAGGAAGATGGTTTGCCAGCACGCCAGGTCAGCCGCGCTGGGCTGGTCGCCGAGCAGGAACGGTTGCCGGGACACCGCCTGACCAAGCCATGCGATCTGGGCCCGCACAAACTCCAGGTGCTGCATGAAGCTGGGTGCCATGGCCGCTTTCGAGATATCGATCCCCAGGTAGCCTTCCTTGCGGTCTTTGATGAATTCGGCAGGAATGTGTTCACCGATAAAGTGAACCAGCACACCAATGGTGGGAATCCACATCTGGCGCTCCCATGCAAAGCCAAGACCATTGGCCACGCCCACACTGCCACGGGGATAAATGGAGGGCGCCGGCTTGAGGCGCTCAAGTGCAGGAAGAATGATGTTGGTATCGCAATAAATATCTGCGCCGACCTGCATGACGGGCGCTCTGCGGTAGCCGCCAGTCATCGGATTGAGCAGCGGCCGGGGCGGCATGCCGGCAATTTCCACCGACCGCCAGGCCAGCTGCTTGATGCCCAGGGCAATACGCACCTTCTCCGAGAAAGTTGAAAATGGATAGTGGTGAAGAATGATGTCGTTCATGATGGTCCTGTCTCGATGGTTTGTTCAATACATGATGTGGCCGCCGTCTACAACGATGGTTTGGCCGCTGACAAAACCCGCCAAATCACTCAGCAGATAAAGCGCTGTACCCACCAGATCATCTGGACGTTGCTCACGGCTGATGGCGCGGGCCTTGAGGAAGCTCTGCTGCCACTCGATGGGACGGTTCTTGGTCGCCTCGGTGATCACAAATCCGGGGGCGATGACATTGCAGCGCACCCCATCCTTGCCGCACTCCTTGGCCAGCCCCTTGGTCATCGACAACACGGCGCCTTTGGTGGCCACGTAATGCAGGTAGCCCGGCTGACCCGCCACGGCCACGACCGAGGCGATGTTGACGATACTGCCGCTGCAGCGTGCACGCATGGCGGGCATTACCGCCTTGCAGCACAGCCAGACACCCTTGACGTTGACCTGAAAGATGCGGTCCCAGATGACTGGGTCCAGCTCTTCGAAGGGGGTGAGTTTGACCTCGCGAAAGTAGGCTGCGTTATTGATCAGACCATCAATACGCCCGGTGGCCTTCAATGCTGTCTCGGCCATGGCCTTGACACTGGCCTCGTCACTGACATCCACTCGGGCGTAGGTGGACTGACCACCGGCCTGCCCAATGAGATCCATCGTCTCGTCAGCCGGGTTCATGTCGGCGACCAGGACATGCGCGCCTTGAGCAGCTGCGCCCAGTGCGAAGGCCTGGCCAATGCCGGTGGCAGCACCGGTCACGATGATGGTGTGTTCTGAAAGCAGGTTCTGGCCGCTCATGATGTGGTATGGAGTGAGGGATAAGTTGAAAAATACGGCCAGTTGTGAACGCCTGACTGGCGTGCCGGCCCCCAGATGTGTTCAGTGACGGTGCCCGCTGCCGTGCCGCATCGGTGCCAGATCGGCAGGTTTGGCCGCCGTGGCGGCACAACGGGCATTGGCCTCGCACTCGTGCACCACCAGGTTGCGGGAGACTTTTTCGCGCACGGGTCCTTCAATGTCCACATTGACTGCCCAGACGCCCAGCATTTCCAGTTCGAGGGTGGCTTTGTACTGACCCGGAACGCCTGTGGGCGTTGCCTTCATGGGCTTGATGGTGTGGGCCATTGGCATTGAGGGCATCAGGGCGCCCAGCGACATTTGTGCACCGTCCAGCGCCGTACCTTCACGGCGCTTGAGGTCAACCACGCATTCGAGCATCGGACCCATGCCGTAGGACACGCACTTCAGCGCCACTTGAGGTCGGCCCCCTCCAGAAGAAGTCGTCTGCGCATATGCCGGCAGGCACGACACGCCCAAGAGCAAAGCCATCACTGTGTGGGCTGCACGTAGCCAGTAAGCGTCTGATTTCAAATGCATGACTTGTCTCCTATCAAGGTGCATCAGGGGTGGGACGTCGTGTCCCGGGTATCCGAACGGACCTGACGCGGTTGGCGAAATGAGGATGAGATGCGGTGCACCAGTGACTCGTCGAGCAAGCCTCGTGGCCGCCATCGCAAAAACAGGGCCAGCAAGCCGCCGAAAATGACCATGCGCCAGCCGGGAAACAGGCGCGATGCATCCAGAAGGCCCAAGTCCAGCATGACGCCCAGCAATGGCCCCAAAGCGGTCCCGAGCCCCCCCAGCAATGCGTAACCCACGGCGTGTACGCCCAGCATCGGATCAAAAACCGCAGGTTCGATGTAGGTGGTTCGGTGTGCGTACAGACCCCCGCCCAAAGCCGCAATCCCGCCAGACAGTGTCGCAGCGGTCAGGCGCAGGCGATCGCATGCAAGGCCTTGCGCAGCTGCGAGGGTATCGTCCTGACCGATCATGCGCAGCCCCACCCCCAGACGCAGACGCTCCATCACGGTCAGCAACGCCAGCACCCCCAACAGCAACAAAAGGGTGAGGCCCAGATATTCACCAGGCGATACATCGTTTTCCAAGAGCCACCGGATGTCGCGAAAACCTTCGATGCCTGCGGGGCCAACCGGACCGTCCGAACCCGGGGTTTGCCAGTGCCAAGCACTCAGAGCAATGCGAGCCATTTCAGCAAATGCCAACGTGGCCACAGAAAAGTGCAGTCCTGACAGTCGCATGGTGGGCCAGGCCAGCAACCACGCGCAAAGGGCACCGAACGATGCGCCCACAGCCAGCGCCAGGGCCAGAGGCGCATGGAGCATCGTCGACATGACGCCCGCAGCATACGCCCCCAGGCCAAAGAAAGCCTGCTGGCCAAAGGACACTCGGCCCACCAGCAGCAGCAGATACGCCGAAAGAGCCAGCATCGACATGATCGCCATATCGCTTGCCAAGCCAACCGCATGGGCTGAAATAACGCCCCCAAAACCGCTCATGCGCGCAGCCCCCCAAACCGGGCCATACGCAGACCGCGCCCCCAGGGGACGACCAGCACCACGAACAGCAGGGCGTAGGTCGAAAATTCGCGCGCCTGCGCACCCAAAAGTGATTGCGCATGCGCCTCCACCACACCCAGCAGCAGCCCCCCCCACAACACACCGCGCACCGATCCCAGTCCACCGAGCATCGCCGCCACCAGGCCTTTCAAGAGCACCCACATGCCGAACATTGGCGTGACTTGCCCGTCGATCGACAACACCGCAAACGCTGCCAGGCCTGACAAGGCACAGGCGAGTGAAAAAGCCCAGGTTTGCTGGCGTGCAACGGGCATGCCACACAAGTGTGCGGCCGTGCGATGGTCGGCTGTCGCTCGCCAGGCCAGTCCCGTGCGTGATCGCTCCAGCCAAGAGGACAACCCCCACACAAGAGCGACTGCCAGCAGCGCCACCAGCAAGCGATCCGGACGTACCATCAGTGGACCCATGGCCCAATCGCCCGCTGACGCCAGCGATGGAAAGGGATTGAGGTGGCGGGGCAACAGATTCACCGCCAGCTGTTCGAGTTGCATCCAGATCGCAAAACTCGAAGCAAGCGCCACCACCTCTGTGCCGTCGACCCCTGCAATCGGCGTACCGCGCGACGTTGACCGGTCATCACGCGTCCCGGCAAAGCACATCTGCTCGACATACCAGCCAATCACCGTGGCAGAGGCCACCACCGTCAGTGCCACCAGCCACACTGGCGTCTGCAGCCGCACGTACATCCAGGCCCCGAGGTAGGCCGCCAGCATGGCTGTTGCGCCATAGGCCAGATTCAGCCGACGCAGACCACCGAAGGTCATCGAAAGACCCAGGCCCACAATGGCATAAGTGCCGCCATCGAGCAGGCCATCGATGGTGATTTGCAGGAAATCGATCAACACGGATGCCTCTTGATCGAAGTGTTGATCTTGACTGCCCGACTCGGCTGCATCGAGCCCTCAGGCGGCGCGCTTTTGTCCGAGGTAGGCGCGCTGAATCACATCATCGTCGGCCAGCGCACCAGGGTTGCCCGAGAAGCTCACGCGCCCCTGCTCCATCAGATAAAAGTGCTGCGCGACCTTGAGCGCCATGTGCGCGTTTTGTTCCACCAGAAAAATGCTGACCCCTTCCGCATGCAGCTGGCGGATGATGGCGAAAATCTCGGCCACCACCAGGGGGGCCAATCCGACCGAGGGCTCATCCATCAGGAGCAAACGCGGGCGCGACATGAGCGCCCGCGCGACCGCCAGCATCTGCTGTTCACCCCCCGATAGCGTGCCAGCCAGCTGGTCAGTGCGCTCCTTCAGTCGGGGGAAACGTCCAAACATGGCCTCGATGTCGTTACGTATCCCCCCCGCATCGCGGCGCTTGTAGGCGCCAGCCATCAGGTTCTCTCGAACAGTAAGAGCAGGAAAGACCAGGCGGTTCTCGGGCACCAGGGCCATGCCACGCTCGACGATCTGAGCAGGCGACTTGCCCACCAGCTCCTCGCCCTCGAACTCGATGGACCCACGCTGCGGCTTGAGGATGCCCGCCAGCGTCAACATCAAAGTGGATTTTCCCGCGCCGTTAGGACCGAGCAGGCAGGTCACCTCGCCGGCCTGGGCCGACAGGGACACACCCTTGAGTGCCTCGATCTTTCCGTACGCGGTGGCAAGGTCGTTGATCTTGAGCATGGCGGTTTCGATCTTTTGCAGTGAAAGATTATTCGGCGCTCAGGTGGTTGCAGCTTCATCGGTGCCCAGATAAGCGGCACGCACCTGGGAGTCCTGCTGTACCTGAGCGGGTGTGCCCTCGGCAATCTTGCGTCCGAAATTGAGGACAGCCACACGGTCGCACACCTCCATCACCAATTCCATGTGGTGTTCGATCAGCAAGATGGTGCGACCCTGATCGCGCAGACTGCGGATGCGGTTGTCAAGGTCCTCGATTTCTTCTGCATTCATTCCGGCGGCCGGCTCATCAAGCAGCAGCAGTTCTGCGCCCGAGGCCGCGGCACGGATCAGCTCCAGACGGCGCTGCTCACCAAAGGCCAGATTGCCGGCCAGCATGTCGCGCTTGTGCGCAAGGTCACCGAACACAAGCAGTTCCTCGGCTTGCTCGCGCGCAGCATTCGCCCCGGACAGCCACCTTTGCTTGAATCCCGACCAGCCGTGCTCGCGCACCACCCGCGCCGCCCACAGGTTTTGCCAGACAGTGAGATGGCCAAACAGACGGATGTTCTGGAAGGTGCGTGCCAGGCCGAGCTCGCATCGCTCGTGAGGCGCCAACCTGGAAATGTCCTGCCCCTGGAAGAACACGTCACCTGCGGTGGGCAGGTAGACCCCAGTGATGAGGTTCACGGTGGTGCTCTTGCCCGATCCGTTGGGGCCGATCAAGCCGAGAATCTCGCCACGTTGCACGGTGAGGTTGAGTTCATCCACCGCCTTCACGCCACCGAAATGGCGACTGAGATTGCGAAGTTCAAGCATGGTGACCCCCATTGCTGACACTTGGTGTATTTGCACGACGCGCAGTGCGCCGCATGCCCAGACCCGAACCCAGTGACCGGTTGAGGAAACCGCCGGGACGCACCAGCATGACCACAACAATCAGCACTCCGAACATCAGGCTGCGCCAGTCGCCAATGAAACGCAAACCTTCGAGCAAAAAGCCCTGGATGAAGATCACCGCGAGAATCGTACCCGCCAGGCTCGAGAGGCCACCAATGATCGGATAGGCAATTGCAAAGGTGGCCAGCAGGATCGAGAAATTGTTGTGCTCAATGTGCGTTGCATAGTGTGCGAATACCCCCCCGGCCAGTCCGGCAATGGCACCACCGATACCGAATGCGGACACCTTTGCAGCCGTCAAATTGATCCCCGCACTTTGTGCGGCGAGTTCGTCCTCTCCGACGGCGCGCCACAACGTTCCCACCCGCGAACGGTCCAGCCACCACAACAAGAGGAGCACTGCGGACACCAGCGCCCAGATCAAGATGCAGACCTCCAGCGTGGTCCAGCCATTGCCCGGGAAGTAGCGAATGCCTCCAAAACCCAGACTGCCATCAGGCCCCACCAGGCCCTCCGGGGACTGAATGCGCCACTTGAAATTGAAGAAGACCAGCCGCACAACCTCGGCAAAGGCGGTCGTAGCCACGACCAGCATGAGCCCCTTGACCCGCAGTGCCGGAAAGCCAACAGCCACCGCCACTGCGCCGGCCAGAAGGGCGCCCACAGACAAGGCCAGGACCAGCGGCCATCCCCACATCGACGTCAACATACCTGCCGTGTAGGCACCAATCGCAAAAAAACCGCCCTGCGCCAGGCTGACCTGACCGGTGTGCAACACACACCAGGCCGACAATCCCAGCAGAGAGTGAATGCCAATGATTTGGGCGAGTCCGAGATAGAAATCCATGGTCTTGATCTCCAGGCTCAGTCACGTCCCCCGGGGGCTGCGAACAACCCGCCCGGACGGAACACAAGAAAAGCAAAGAGCATCAGCATCACATAGATATCACGCTCACTGACACCTCGCAGGAACTGGAACAGGTTCTCCGCACCACCCACGATGAGACCCGCCACAATGGCGCCGGGAATGCTGCCCAGCCCACCAATCACTGTGACGACCAAACCCTTGACAGTCAGCGGCAATGTCATCAGTGGCGAAAGAACACCAATGGCTGCACCAGCCATGGCCCCTGCTGTACCCCCCAGAAAGCCGGCAATGATGAAGGTGTGGGCATTGGTAGCGTTCACACCCATGCCACACAGCTGTGCGGCCACAGGTTGCTGCGCCACAGCGCGCGTGGCCAGACCCAGCCGGGTGCGCTTGAGCAGGAGGGTCAACCCCACCATGGCAGCGCAGCCCAGTACGAAGACGAAGATCAGGTCGCCACGCAGGAAGAATTTGCCGATCTCGATGTTGGAACTGGCAAAGAGTGCCGGATAGTTCTGGGGCATGCCCAGTGTCAGGTGCGAAATCAGCTCCTCGATGGCCAACAGCATGCCCACGGTGGACATCAGGGCTGCCAGCGGGTTATTGATCGGCAGAAACCGAAAACAAATCAGGTAGACCAGCCAGCCCAACACCCCGCCGATGAGCGCAGCACCCAGGTAGACCACTGGCGCCGGTGCCAGCGTGACCAGCATAAGGCTGAGGTAAGCCGCACCAATGGAAGCTGCCGCGTACGACAGGTTGATCTTGTGCATCACACCGAAGATGAGCGTAAAACCAATACCGATCAGCGAATAGGTGGTCCCAAACAGAACCCCGTCGATGAGCGACTGCGTCAGGTCGATGAAATCCATGAAGTCCATGAAACTGTCCGATGCTGTGTGGCGGACTGCCTTGCAGGCCCCGCTCGCGGGTTCGGTAGCGCCTGGCGGTCGGCCCGCCAGGCGGATGGAGTCTGGTCATGGGCGCATGGCGCCCATGACTTGCGCCCGCAACCTGTTACTGCTTGGGGGTGTGGGCAACGATCCAGTTACCTGCTTTGGCCTGGACAAACAGGAACGGCTTGATGGCTTCGCGATCGTCGGTGCGTCCCACCTTGCCCAGCAAACCTTTGGTTTCTTTCATGGATGCAAGGGCTTCGCGCATCTTCTGGCGATCGGCCTGCACCGTATCCGGGCGGCCCATCACCTTTTGCTTTTCAATCAGCTCCTTGAGGGTGAATACATTTTCAAAGGCTGCCGCGTTGTGCAGGTCCATGTTGTACTTGGCGTTCACTGCCTGAACCGCAGCCGCTGCACTCTTGGCCTCTGCAGTGACAGGTGCAAAGCTGGTGGGGATGACAAGGCCCTCTGCCTGCGCTCCGCAACCTTGCAGGGTCTCCATGCTCGACGATGAAGTCAGCCCGATCAGAAGCTTGGGCTTGACATTCTGGCGGGCCATCTCCTTGAGAACGCCACAGGTCGTGAAAGGATGGGCCGAGATCGCCACCACGTCGGCGTTGGCACGCTTGATCTCGCGCACCTGGTTGGAGAAGTTGGTATCGTTGAGCAGCCACTCCGACTGGCCCATCACCTGCAGGCCATTGCCTTCGGCATGGGTCTTGATGACACCGAATGTGGCATTGCTGTGCGCGAAATCCTTTTCAACACCGCCCCAGAAGCTCTTGAGTTCCGGACGGGTGGTTTTCACCCATTCGAAAACCGCTTTGTACATGTTGGCCTCGCTGGGAACATTGCGGAAAGCCCATTGAGAAATGGATGCCAGACCGCCCTTGGCGGCCACATCGGTGTAGAGCGGGAACTGGATGCCGGAGTCGGAGGTATCGCCCGCTTTCTTCTGCAAGATACCGAAAACCGGTTCAGCGACGTTGGAGCAAGTCGGGCCGATGGCGACCACTGCATCATTTTGCGAGGCAATCCGGCGCAGCGCATTGATGCCTTCCTCAGCGTTGCATCGATCGTCAAGGTATTCAATGACCAAACGCGCCTTGGAACCATCACCCAGTGTGACGCCGCCGGCCTTGTTGATGATGGCCGCAGCGGCCTGCATGGCAGCTTCACTCTGCTGCCCGAAGATACCGACCACGCCGCTCTTCGCGCCGAAGCCATAGATCTTGATTGTTTTTTCCTGCGCCTGGGCGCTTGCTGCAAATGCGAGCGCGCAGGCAGCGGTCAGGGTGGCAGCAAGTGTATGCGTACGTCGTGACATGGTTTGTCTCCTGTGGGTGGATTGAGCCGGGATGTACCAGGTCGCAACTGTGCCGATTTGCAAGCCTGCTGGCTATTTCAAAGCCGACAATTCAGCGTTAAGGCAGTGGCAACAGTTGCATTGCCCAGTGTGCAAAGCAGGTTTCGCGCAAATGGAATTCCACCCTTGATGCGGGCTTTGCACAATGCATCACATGACTGAACCGAGGAGATCCTGATGGGCCAACCGATGCCCCGCAAGCC
>CAYMMK010000067.1:0-14536 GCA_964391575.1 uncultured Limnohabitans sp. | reverse complement strand
CCATGCGGCAGGCATAGCCCATCTCGTTGTCGTACCAGGCATAGACCTTGAGCAGGGTGCCATCGGTCACCAGGGTCGAGAGCGCATCCACAATGCTGCTTCGCGTGTCACGGGCGTAGTCTGCGCTGACCAGCGGCCGCTCCTCATACCCCAAAATGCCGGCCAGAGGTCCACAGGCAGCGGCCTTGAACAGGGCGTTGACTTCCTCGGCCGTAGTTTCGCGCAGCAGCTCGAACACGCAGTCGGTCAGCGAGGCATTGAGCACCGGGGCGCGAACGGCATGGCCATTGAGCTTGCCTTTGAGTTCGGGGTAGATCAGGGCGATGGCAGTGGCGCTGCCGGTGGTGGTGGGCGCCAGGCTGGTCATGGCGCTTCGCGCACGACGCAGGTCCTTGTGGGGCGCATCCACCACCAGGTTGGTATTGGTGGGGTCATGGATGGTGGTGATCTGGCCATGCCGGATCCCCAGGTTTTCATGCACCACCTTCACCACCGGCGCCAGGCAGTTGGTGGTGCAGCTGGCTGCAGTGACGATGCGGTCTTTGGACGGGTCATAGAGGTGTTCGTTGATGCCGACCACGACATTGAGCACGCCGCCGCTCTTGACCGGTGCGGCCACGATGACTCGCTTGGCGCCCCGGTCCAGGTGGCCCTGGAGGGCCTCGGGTGTGAGGAACTTGCCGGTGCATTCGAGCACCACATCGACACCCAGATCACCCCAGGGGATGTCTACGGGGCTGGCATGGCTGCTGAATGAGAGCATCTGGGGGCCGATGCGGATGCGGTCTTCACCCTCTGCCGCGATGTCGGCTCGCCATGGGCCCTGTACCGAGTCGAAGGCCAGCAGATGCGCAGTTGCAGCGGCGCCGCCCTTGAGTTCATTGAGATGAACCACCTGCAGGCGATGGCCTGCCCGTGGATCGTCCTGGGGGCGATCGGCTGCGCCCATGGCGGCGCGAAGCGCCAGACGGCCAATGCGGCCCATGCCGTTGATTCCGACTTTCATGATGTCAATGATGGATGAATGGTTCAAGAAGTCTTGAAGTATGGCCGTTCATTGTGACAAGTGGATGACGCAGCAAACCTGCAACAACAGGACATGCAGCGTGCCTTGTCATGGTCGTTTCATGGAAGCTGCATACGCTGAAAAACGTTCCACCTGTTCCCTTCAACCCAGGAGTTTTTCATGTCCGACATGATCCGTGATGACGATGGCACCAGCAACACTTCAGGCAACGATCACCTGCATACCCTGATCGAACGCGAGATCGCGCGCAACCCCAGTCGCAGAACCCTGCTCAAGTCCGGTGCCAGCCTGGGCTTGCTGGGTATCTTCGGCAGCGCCTTGACGGCCTGCGGTGGCAGCGAGGCCCTGCCGGGGGTGATTTCCTTCAAGGCGGTGCCGGTCAGCAGTGAAGACAAGGTCATGGTGCCTGAGGGCTACAGCGCTGATGTGCTCTACCGCTGGGGTGACCCGGTCACGGCTTCAGCGCCGTCCTTCAAGGGCGATGCCAGCGAAGGCTGGCGTGAGCAGGAGGTGCAGTCTGGCGACAACCATGACGGCATCAATTTCTTTCCCTTCCCCGGTACGGATGGCAACACCCGTGGTCTGCTGGCCATGAACCATGAGTACATCAACCCCGAGTACTTTCATGACCCGGCGAATTTCAACAAGCCCGAAATTCCGGACAACACCAAAAAGCAGCTGGCCGGGCACGGCGTGTCCATCATTGAAGTGGCCCGCAATGCCAATGGCAAATGGGAATATGTGAGGAATTCCAGCTACAACCGGCGCATCACGGGCTACACCCCCATGAACCTGTCGGGTCCGGCAGCGGGCCACGATCTGCTCAAGACGGCCGCCGACCCCAGTGGCACCGAGGTGCTCGGTACGCTCAATAATTGTGGAGCTGGTCAGACCCCCTGGGGCACCTTCATCACCTGTGAAGAAAACTTCAATGGCTATTTCGGTACCGATGCTGCTGGCTGGACCCCCAACGCGATGCAAAACCGCTACGGCCTGAGCAAGGCCGGCTTTGGCTATCTCTGGCACAAGGGCGATCCACGCTTCGATCTCAACGTCAATCCCAATGAGCCCAACCGTTTTGGCTGGGTGGTCGAGATCGACCCCTACACCCCCACCAGCAAACCCAAGAAACGCACTGCGCTGGGTCGCTACAAACATGAAAACGCCGAATGCGTGCTCTCCAAGGCCAACAAGGCGGTGGTTTACAGCGGCTGTGACGAGCGCAACGAATACCTCTACAAGTTCGTCTCCAGCGGCAGCTATGACCCGGCCAACAAAGCCTCGGGCGCCCATCTGCTCGACAGCGGCACGCTGTATGTGGCCCGTTTTGACGCCGGCACTGTCAAGGGGGACAACCAGGGGGTCGGGGTCTGGCTGCCCCTGGTCCACGGCCAGAACGGATTGACGGCCGAAAACGGCTTTGCCAGCCAGGCTGAAGTCCTGATCAAGGCCCGCCAGGCCTCTGACCGGGTGGGCGCGACCATGATGGACCGCCCGGAGTGGGTGGCGGCCAATCGCACCAAGCCCGGGGAAGTGTTTCTGGCCTGCACCAACAACAACCGGCGCGGCAGCAGCCCGGCATCGGCCAATGCGGCCGACGGCAGCACCACTGCGGGTTCATCCCGACCGGCCGTGGACGAGGCCAACCCCCGTGCAGTCAACCAATGGGGGCATGTGATCCGCATCAACGAAAGCGGCGGCGATGGCGCAGCCACCACATTCGACTGGGACATTTTTGTGATCGCCGGCAACCCGGCGCTCGATGGCGCCAGGAAAGGGTCAAGCAATATCGACGCCAGCAACACCTTCAATTCCCCCGATGGCATTCAGGTCGACCCCCAGGGCCGCCTGTGGATCCAGACCGATGGTTCCTATGCCAACACCGGGGACTATCTCAACCAGGGCAACAACCAGATGCTGGTGGCCGATACCAGCAGCCGCCAGATCACCCGCTTTCTGGTCGGACCGGCCGGCTGCGAGGTGACGGGCGTTTGCTGGACTCCCGACTCACGCACCATGTTCATCAATATCCAGCATCCCGGCGAGGTGGGCAGCCATCCCAAGGCGCCCGCAGGGTATCTCGCGGCCGCCAACAAGGACGCCTGGGTCAATGCCAACCCGACGGCATTCTCCACCTGGCCCGACGGCAACCCGGCCATCCGTCCGCGTTCGGCCACGGTGGTGATCCGCAGGATTGATGGCGGGGTGATTGGCACCTGAACCCCGGCCGTAATGTCGGCCAACGCCTGAGAAGTGCGCCCGATCGGGCGCATTTTTTCCGTCAACATGCTTTAGGCAGACGGTCATCAAGTTGTCATATTCAGGCCATAAATTCGACCATGTCTTCGGACAAGCCTCAAGCGCCCGACCGGGCGAGAGGTACGAATCTCTTTCACTCGTGTCTTGAACAGGAGCTTTTTCATGAAATTCAAATCATTGCTGGCAGCTGTCGGTTTTGGCGCCGCAGCCCTGTCCGCCTTTGCCGCCGACATCACTGGCGCCGGGGCGACGTTCCCCTTCCCGATTTATTCCAAGTGGGCCGAGGCCTACAAGAAGGAAACCGGTGTCGGCCTGAATTACCAGTCCATTGGTTCATCCGGTGGCATTCGCCAGATTCGTGCCAAAACCGTGACCTTTGGCGCCACCGATGCACCCGTGTCCGGCGCGGATCTTGATAAGGACGGCATGGTGCAGTTCCCGGCCATCATTGGCGGCACCGTGCCGGTGATCAATCTGGACGGTTTCAAGCCCGGCGAGCTGCGTATTACCGGCCCTGTGCTGGCCGAAGTGTTCATGGGCACCATCACCAAATGGAACGACCCCAAACTCGCGTCTCTCAATCCTGGCAAGAGCTTGCCCAATGAGAACATCACCGTGGTGCATCGCGCTGACGGTTCGGGCACAACTTTCAACTTCACGGATTACCTGAGCGTGGTCAGCAAGGAATGGGCTGACAAGGTCGGCAAAGGTGCAGCCGTGAAGTGGCCAGCAGCTTCTTCTGTCGGAGGCAAGGGCAATGAGGGCGTGGCGGCCAATGTGGTCCGTGTCAAGGGCTCGATTGGCTACGTGGAATACGCCTACGTCAAAAAGAACAACATGAACTTCCTGCAGATGCAAAACGCCGATGGCAAGTATGTCAGCCCGGATGACTTGACATTCGCCGCCGCTGCTGCTGGCGCAGACTGGTTCAGCGTACCCGGAATGGGCATTTCCATGGTCAATGCCAAAGGAGCGACCAGCTGGCCTATCAGTACGGCCTCTTTCATTCTCATGTACAAGGAGCCCAGCGATAAGGCCCTTTCACAGGCAGCCCTGAAGTTTTTCGACTGGTCCTTTAAGAACGGCAAGAAAATGGCGGCTGAACTCGATTACGTTGCGCTGCCCGATGGTCTCACGCAACAAATCCGCCAGCGGGTATGGTCACAGATCAAGAACTGATCTGACACATTACTGTCACAATACGGCCCGGGCCCTTGTTGTCCCGGGGCCGTCGCGTCCTGAAAGACCGGTATGGCCCTGACACCCGGAATCGAAATGAGCGCTCCCCTTTCATCACCCTCGACACGACTGACCCACAAGCAGGTGATGAGCGTGGTCCGTCGCCAGCGACTGCAGGATTTTTTCTTCCACAAGGTCACCTGGTTGTTTTCCATGTTGGTGTTGGTCGCGTTGATGGGCATCATCGTCTCACTGGTCCTCAACGCTTGGCCCGCCTTGTCCAAATTCGGTCCTGGCTTTCTCTGGCGGGTGGAATGGGACATCATCAACGAAGAGTTCGGCGCAGCGATTGCCATTTTTGGCACCGTGGTCAGTGCTTCCATCGCCCTGTTGATTGCCGTCCCGTTGTCTTTTGGCATCGCCCTGTTTCTGACGGAAACTTGCCCGGTTATGTTGCGCCGGCCCCTGGGCACGGCCATTGAACTGCTGGCGGCTGTGCCGTCCATCATTTATGGCATGTTCGGCCTTTTCATTTTTGCCCCCCTGTTTGCTGAGCACGGCCAGCCCGCGTTGCAGTCCACCCTGGGTCAGATGCCCCTGATTGCACCGTTGTTCGGGGGGGCCATGAACGGTATCGGCATCCTGGCGGCCGGCATCATTCTGGCGTTCATGATTCTGCCGTTCATCGCTGCGGTGATGCGCGATGTGTTTGAAATCGTCCCACCGGTTTTGCGCGAGTCGGCCTACGGACTGGGATGCACCACCTGGGAGGTGGTGCGCAACATCGTGTTGCCCTACACCCAGAAGGGTGTGATCGGCGGCATCATGCTGGGCCTGGGGCGGGCACTGGGCGAGACGATGGCGGTCACTTTCGTCATCGGCAATTCGCAGCGGATCACCGGCTCTTTGTTCTCGCCGGGTTCTTCAATCGCCTCCACGCTGGCCAACGAATTTGGCGAAGCGGCCGACTTCCACCTCTCGACCCTGTTTGCGCTCGGTCTGGTGCTGTTCATCATTACCTTTGTGGTGCTGTCCCTGGCCAAGATCCTCATACTGCGTGGCGAAAAAGCCAAGGGCAGCAAGACCTGAGCCGAGATGACCATGCCCTGTTGCCACCCCTTGAACACCATCACCGCCAGATCGGGCCCTGCTGGTCTGCCGGTCACCGGGCTGGAGGCCTGAATGGATGCTGCAATTTACCGCCGCCGCAAGCTTGCCAACCGCGTGGGCCTGACCCTCTCGATGGCCGCCATGGCGCTGGGCCTGACCGTCCTGCTGTGGATTCTGGTCGTGCTGTTCAAAAACGGCTTTGCCGCCCTGGACTGGGCGCTGTTCACACAATCCACCCCCGCGCCTGGCTCCGAAGGGGGCGGTCTGGCCAATGCGATTGTGGGCAGCCTGCTGATGGTGGGCTTTTGCGTGCTGGTGAGCACCCCCGTCGGCATTTTTGCTGGCGTGTACCTTGCCGAATACGGCGACCAGAGCAAAACCGCCAGCCTGACCCGGTTCGTGACAGACATCATGCTGTCAGCACCTTCGATTGTGCTGGGTCTGTTTGTATATGCGGTTTACGTAGCGCAGGTCAAGCATTTTTCGGGTTGGGCCGGCTCGATCGCCTTGTCGCTGATTGCCATCCCGGTGGTGGTCCGTACCACCGAAAACATGCTCCGCCTGGTGCCGGGCAGTCTGCGCGAGGCGGCTTTTGCGCTAGGGGCGCCGCGCTGGAAAGTGGCCACGTTTGTGACCTTGCGTGCGGCCAAGGCCGGCGTGATTACCGGATTGCTGCTGGCTCTGGCGCGGATCAGTGGCGAGACGGCGCCGTTACTTTTCACAGCGCTGAACAACCAGTTTTTCTCGACCGACATGAACGCCCCCATGGCCAATCTGCCGATTGTGATTTTCCAGTTCGCCATGAGCCCCTACGACAACTGGATCCGCCTGGCCTGGGGTGGGGCGTTGCTGATCACCCTCACGGTGCTGGTCCTGAACATCATCGCGCGGGTGTTCTTCCGCGACAAGACCAGCCATTGATCCCCGCACTGGACGAGATTTTCATGCACACATCGAACGAACTTCACCCCAGCGGTGTCCCCAATGCCATTGAAATACGCAACCTTGATTTTTTTTATGGCAGCTTCAAGGGCCTCAAGGGCATCAATCTGGACATTGCCGAGCACAAGGTGACGGCCTTCATTGGGCCCTCGGGTTGTGGCAAATCCACCCTGCTTCGCACCCTCAACCGGATGTACAGCCTCTACCCCGGCCAGCGTGCCGATGGGCAAATCAATCTCTATGGACACAACATTCTTGATGCCAAGCAGGATCTGAACCTGCTGCGCGCCCAGGTGGGCATGGTCTTTCAGAAGCCGACCCCGTTTCCGATGTCGATCTATGACAACATTGCATTCGGCGTCAAACTGTATGAAAACCTCAACCGCTCCGAAATGGACGACCGGGTGGAATGGGCGCTGACCAAGGCTGCGATCTGGAACGAGGTCAAGGACAAACTCGGCCAGAGCGGCCTGTCCTTGTCAGGCGGGCAGCAGCAGCGCCTGTGCATTGCCCGAACGGTGGCCGTCAAGCCCAAGGTCATCCTGCTCGACGAGCCGACATCGGCGCTCGATCCGATCTCGACAGCCAAGGTGGAAGAACTGGTCAACGAGCTCAAAAACGATTACACCGTGGCCATCGTGACGCACAACATGCAGCAGGCGGCGCGGGTTTCGGATTACACCGCCTACATGTACCTGGGAGAACTGATCGAATTCGGTCAGACGGGCCAGATTTTCATGAAGCCCAACCGCCAGGAAACCGAAGACTACATCACCGGCCGTTTCGGCTGATTTGAACCCGGGTCGCGCAGGACGGCGTTTGTAGGCTGTCCCGGACCGATTGAAACAGGAGCTGTTCTATGGACAAGCATATTTCCAGCCAGTTTGACGCCGAACTTTCGGGTGTTTCGTCTCGCGTGCTCGAACTCGGCGGTCTCGTCGAGTCCCAGATCCGCCATGCGGTCTATGCCCTCTCCCAATTCAGCGTCGAGGTGGCCGATCAGGTGATCGCCACCGAGCGACAGGTCAATGAAATGGAGGTCGAGATCGACCGGGAACTCTCCACCATCATTGCCCGTCGCCAGCCCACCGCCCGTGACCTGCGCCTCTTGATGGCGATCTCGAAGATCATTGCCAACCTCGAGCGCGCTGGCGACGAGTCCGAGCGGATCGCGCGCATGGTCAAGCTCATTGTCGATCAAGGCATCACTCGCTCCCTGCCGGCCTCCGAGCTGCGGGTGGCGGCCGATCTGGCTTCAGGCCTGCTGCGCAAGGCGCTTGATGCGTTTGCACGGCTGGATGTGCAGACGGCAGTGGTGATCCTCAAGGAAGATGATCTGATCGATGCCGAGTTTGATGGATTTCTGCGCAAGCTGGTGACCTACATGATGGAAGATCCGCGCACAATTTCCGCCAGTCTGGACTTGCTGTTTGTGGCCAAGGCGATCGAGCGCATTGGCGACCATGCGAAGAACATTGCCGAATTCATCATCTATGTGGTCAAGGGCGCTGATGTGCGTCACACCGCCCTGGCCGACATCGAATCTGCCGTGAAATGAAGCATCTGCCGCGAATCCTGGTGGTGGAGGACGAGCCGGCCATTGCCGAGCTGATCTCGGTCAATTTGCGTCATAACGGTTTTCAGCCGATCTGGGTGATGGATGCCGAGACTGCCCAGCGCGAAATCGACGACATCCTGCCCGATGTGATTTTGCTGGACTGGATGCTGCCCGGCGAAAGTGGCCTGACGCTGGCTCGCCGGTGGCGTCAGTCGGCACGCAGCAAGGGCGTGCCCATTCTCATGCTGACCGCCCGGGGTGAGGAGGCGGACCGGGTGGCCGGGCTGGAAACGGGCGCTGACGACTACATTGTCAAGCCATTTTCTCCCCGTGAATTGCTGGCCCGTATCCGCGCCGTCCTGCGTCGCCGTGCCCCCGAGCAGGCTGGCGGTGTGGTGCAGGTGGGCGATCTGAGCCTGGACGCCGACACCTGGCGTGTGACTTACCAGGGACAGGCCCTCAAGGTGGGTCCCACCGAGTTCAAACTGCTTCAGTACCTGCTGCGTCATCCCGAGCGGGTGCACAGCCGGGGCACACTGCTCGACAAGGTCTGGGGCGACCATGTCTACATCGAGGAGCGCACGGTTGATGTGCACGTCAAGCGGCTGCGCGAGGCGCTGGGTGAGGGGGGGCGCATGATCGAAACCGTTCGTGGTGCCGGCTACCGGTTGACCGCCCAGGTGCAGGGTTAAGGGTCGCATGCCGGTTCGATTTCTGACGCTGCTGGCTGCAGCCTTGCTGGTGGCTCTGGTTCCCCATCTGCTCTGGGGGCCCCTGGCGGGTGCGGTCGTGGCCCTGGGATGGACCCTGGGCTGGGCAGCCTTGCAGCTGCAGCGTGCCAAGCGACTCGAGCGCTGGTTGAAGCAGCCCGAAGGCGCCGCTCCTGACACCATGGGGGGCCTTTGGGGCGATCTGGCCGACCGGTTGCGCCGACTGCTGACCCAGCGTGACCGGCAGGTGAAGGAGCATGCCGAGCGTCTGCAGTACTTCCTGCGTGCCTTGCAGGCCTCGCCCAACGGTGTGACGCTGCTGGACGCCCAGGGCCGCATCGAATGGTGCAACGCCACCGCCAGTGCCCATCTGGGCCTGGACTTGCAGCGCGACCATCTTCAGCATGTGGTGCATCTTTTGCGTGATCCGGTGTTTTCCCGCTATGTGGCCCAGGACACCCACGAGGGGGAAGTGCTGATTGACGGCCGTTCGCAGTCCCTGTCCCGACGGGTGCGCCTGTCGGTGCAGCTGCACCCTTATGGGGATGGGCAGCATTTGCTGCTCAGTCGGGATGTCACGGCGGTGCAGCAGGCCGAGGCGATGCGGCGTGACTTTGTGGCCAATGTGTCCCATGAAATCCGCACACCCCTGACCGTGTTGGCGGGATTTGTGGAGACCTTGCAAACGCTGGACTTGCAGGAAGACCAGCGCAAACATATCCTGGAAATGATGGCCACTCAGGCGGGTCGCATGCAGACGCTGGTGGAGGATTTGCTGACCCTGTCACAACTCGAGGGCAGCCCGCCGCCCGGCCTGCAGGAGCGTTTTGACTTGCCTGGCTTGATGCGCCAAATCGAACAGGACGCCAGGGCGCTGTCGGCCCTGTCTTCACCCCACCAGCAAACCCCTGCGCACACACTGGTGTTCGCCCCGGTGCCCGATTGGCAGATTGCGGGTGTGCGCCCGGAGATCTACAGCGCCATGAGCAATCTGGTCAGCAATGCGGTGCGCTACACACCGCCGGGCGGTGAGGTGCGTGTGGGCTGGAGCCGAGCTGCCGATGGCACAGCATGGCTGGAGGTCAGCGATACCGGGCCCGGCATCGCCGCCGAACATCTGCCCCGTCTGGCCGAACGCTTTTACCGCGTCGACCGCAGTCGCTCGCGTGAGACCGGTGGTACCGGGTTGGGTCTGGCGATTGCCAAGCATGCCATCGTCCGGCATGGGGGTGAACTGCGCATCCGCAGCCAGGTGGGGAAGGGGTCGAGTTTCATGCTCGGCTTGCCCCCCTCGCGCATCCACGAGTCTGCCACCATACCCGCATGAACCGACGGGTTTCGGCGGTCCTCTGACTCAGCTGCGGGCCCGCATCGCCCGTCCCAGGCGCATCACCATCAACACTGCCACCAGCGCCAGTGCCAGCACGGCCATACGCCAGAAACTTTCTGCGCTGGGTTGCGGCTGCCAAGGCCCCAGCCCCTGGTAAGCAAGCAGATACCCACCCAGCAGACCCACTCCCCAAAGGACGCCGGTGTAGATCAACACAGGCGAGAGGGTCACGTGATAGCAACGCAACAGGAAGATACTCACCGTCTGGACCGCATCGGCCAGGTGGTAGAGGGCCACCCACACCAGCCAGCCGCTGGCCAGGGTGGCCACCGCAGGGTCCGAGGTGTACAGCCGTGACAGGGGTTCGCGCAGGAGGACCAGCAGCGCGGCACTCACACAGGCCATGCCGCAGGCCATGCCCATGCCCAGTCTGATCGCGGTCTGGGCCTGTTGCGGCTGTGCCGCGCCCAGCCAGTAGCCGGTGCGGGCACTGGCCGCAATGCCAATGGCCAGTGGAATCATGTACAGCAAGGCGGCCAGGTTGGCGGCAATCTGATGGCTGGCCAGCATGGTCTCGCCCTGGCGTGCAATGAACAAGGTCATCAGGGTGAAAGAGGTGACTTCCACCATCACGGCCAGTCCGGCCGGAAGCCCCATTTGCGCAAAGCGCCGGAGCTGGGCAAAGTCAGGCCATTCGGGCTTGCGCCACAGTTGCAGCTCTCTGAAGACGGCCTGGGTGCGCAGCAGGCCCAGGCCCGTGGCCAGCATCAGCGACTGTACGGCCAATGTGGCCCATGCACAGCCCTCCACGCCCATCCCGGACCAGGAACCCGCGCCAAAAGTCAGCACTATGCTCAAGGGAATCTTGAGCAGCAGGCCCAGGGCCTGCAAGACGGTCACCAGCCGGGCCAGGCCCAGACTCTGGTTAAGCGTGCTGTAGATGCGAAAACCCAGCAGGGGCAACAAGGCCAGTGCGAGCACGCCCAGATAGTCCAGCACCAGCGGCCACAGGGATTCGGGCACCTGGGCCCAACGCAGCCAGGGGTGGGGAAAGCCCAAGGCCAGTATGCCGATCGCGCCCAGAATGGCCGCCAGGTACAAAGACTGTCGTACCGATCGTCCCAGGGCCTGTGGTTGTCCAGCACCATGCAGTCCCGCCCAGATCGGCAGCAGGGCCTGGATGACGGCATTGAGCGCCACATAGATGCTCACATAAATCGAGTTGGCCAGGGCCAGCACGGCCAGCGCCGAGGGGCTGTGGTGCCCGGCAATCAGGGTGTCGGTCAGGCCGAAACCCATGATAGCCAGCTGCCCCGCAAGCAAGGTTCCCGACTGACGGGCCAGCCATTGCCATTCACGCATGGCCGAGGTGCCGGGTCATGGCACTGCACGCAGCAACGCAACGTCCTCGTCCCGGCTGGTGGGGCGTCGAACGGTGGAGTGCAGGCTCCAGCCGTGCGCTTGCCAGAGGGGCAGGCGTTCGTCCAGGCTTGCGGCATCGACCACCAGCCAGGGGCAGTCCGACACGGCCGAACCGGCGGCACGCATCTGGTAGCGGCCATGCCATCGCAACCCGGCTGCCTGTGCGGTGGTCAGACCGGCCTGCTGCAGGCAGTCGACCGGACCCGTCACCGCCCGCACCCGGGCGGCCAGCGGTGCGTAGCTGCGCCCGTAATCGAGCAGGGGCAACCAAAGGGTCATGAGCAGCAACCAGCACAGGATGGCACCGCCGGCGGGCAAGGCCAGACTCTTCCACAATGCGCTGCGGTGTCGGCCCACACGCCAGCGCACCAGGGCCAGCCAGCACAGGGTGGCCAACAGGGCGATGGCCGTCAGCCCCCAGGAAAGGACAGGCTCGAATCCGGCTGCCAGCCGAGCCACATTGGCTGCCGGTTTGGCAGGCCAACCGGTGTGCATCGCCAGCCAGATGGTCCAGATGATCAGGGCGCAGGCACTGAAAAACAGCAGGGTGAACCAGTCGATCAGGGCGGCCACACTGCGCCCCAGGGTGGGCAATGCAAAGGCCGCCATCACGGCCACGGCCGGCAAGGCCGGCAACAGGGACTTGTCGCCCACAGGTGCCAGACAACTGCCCAGCAGCGGCACCAGGGTGAACGACAGGGGCCAGGCCAGGTGAAGATGTTTCTGAGGCAGGCGCAGTTGCGCCCGCCAGCGCCACAGGGTCCAGATCACAAGCGGCCACCCTGGCCAGGTGAACCACAGGACCATGCGCAGCCAGGAGTCCCAGCCCGAAAGGTCTCGCCACTGGGTTTGCCATTGCCACAGATCAAGGGCACCGGCCAGCACCGCGGCCATGAGCAGCATCAGGCAGCCCAGTCCGATGTCGCGCATGCGCGGCCGCGGCGTGCTGCCGCTGCGCAGGGCCTGCAGCAGCAGCCCGCTGCCCCCCAGCAGCAGGGCGTAGGTCGGAGCGCCAGAGAGGGTCATGCCCACGGCCCCCAGTCCCAGGGCGGTCAGACCTGACCAGCGCTGGCGGTCGATGACCGCTACACCGAAAAACAGCAGGCTGCCAAACGCCATCTGACCGACTGCCGGGGTCATTTCGTGGCTCAGACGGGCCAGACCCAGGGTGGCCATCAGGGCCAGCAAGGCGCCATCGGCCAGGGCCCGGGCGTAGTCGGTAGGGCGCGCTTCACCGCCAAAGGCAAATCGCACCGGCAGTGCAGAGGGTTCTCTCGCCAGTGCGTAGGTGGCGTACCAGGTGGCAGCAAAAGTGATGCCCAGCAGCAGCATGAAAGGCAGCCGGGACAGCACAGGCCACAGGTCTGCCGGGCCCAAGGCCATGAACCACGCGCCCAGCCAGTGGGTGAGCAGGCCACGGTCCCAGTCGGTGTGCTCGAGCCAGTCAGGACGCCACCAGCTCAAGGCATCGCCATCGACCAGGGCCAACATGAAGCCGAAGGAGGCAATGTCATCGGACTTCCAGGGCTCGCGTCCCACATACCCTGGCACGATGTAGGCCAAACACAGCACGATCAGAATCAACCGCGGCAGTCTCTGGACTGCGCTTTGGGCAACGATGGCGGGAGTGGGCTGGTTCACGGCTGACGACAATAACAGGGTGTCATGGTCATTGCACGACCGACACAAAGCAAAAAGGGCAGGCCGGTGATCCGGACTGCCCCTGACTGCCGATGGCAACGCTTACTTGGACAGCGAGCTCTTGCCGAAGCGGTTACGAAAGCGTTCGACGCGACCGCCCATGTTGTCCACCGACTTCTGGGTGCCCGTGTAGAAGGGATGCGATTCGCTGGTGGTGTCGAGCTTGAACAGCGGCAATTCGCGGCCGTCATCCATCTTGATGGTTTCCTTGGTGTTGACACAGGAACGGGTCACGAACTTGAAGCCGTTGGACATGTCCTGGAAACACACCTCGCGGTAGTTGGGATGAATGCCTTCTTTCATGGGGTTTCCTTTGCTGAAGTCTTGGCAGCCACGCCACGGACCATCCGGGCGCACTTTCCGACAAACCCGTCATTATAGGGGATCAGCCCCCTCGACGCATCATGTCGAAGAACTCGACATTCGACTTGGTGCCCTTCATGCTCTTGAGCACCATCTCCATGGCCTCGATTTCGTCCATGTTGTACATGAACTGGCGCAGGATGCGGGTTTTCTGAAGCACTTCGGGTTGAAGCAGAAGTTCTTCGCGGCGGGTGCCGCTGCGGTTGAGGTTGATGGCCGGAAACACGCGCTTTTCATACAGTCGGCGCTCAAGGTGGATTTCACAGTTGCCGGTGCCCTTGAATTCTTCAAAGATCACCTCGTCCATACGGCTGCCGGTATCCACCAGCGCGGTGGCGATGATGGTCAGGCTGCCGCCTTCTTCCACATTGCGGGCGGCACCAAAGAAGCGCTTGGGACGCTGCAGGGCGTTGGCATCCACACCGCCGGAGAGCACCTTGCCCGAAGAGGGCACCACGTTGTTGTAGGCCCGCGCCAGGCGGGTGATGGAGTCGAGCAGGATCACCACGTCTTTCTTGAGTTCGACCAGGCGCTTGGCGCGCTCGATCACCATTTCGGCCACATGCACATGGCGGGCGGCCGGTTCGTCGAAGGTCGAGGAGATGACCTCGCCGCGCACGCTGCGCTGCATTTCGGTCACTTCTTCGGGGCGTTCGTCGACCAGCAGCACCATCAGATGCACATCGGGGTAGTTGGCGGTGATGGCGTGGGCGATGTGCTGCATCATGACCGTCTTGCCCGACTTGGGCTGGGCGACGATCAAGGCGCGCTGGCCGCGGCCGATCGGGGCAATGATGTCAATCACTCGGCTGGTGATGTTTTCCTCACCCTTGATGTCACGTTCCAGCCGCATCTGCTCCTTGGGGAACAGGGGCGTCAGGTTTTCGAACATCACCTTGTGCTTGTTGTTCTCGGGCAGGCCGTCGTTGACCTTG
>CAYMMK010000066.1:0-14856 GCA_964391575.1 uncultured Limnohabitans sp. | reverse complement strand
CTGCGCGCGGCCCCAGCGTCAGCCGCGTCCAGCGTGACCAGCGTCCGCCGACCAGTCCCCACAGCAGGCGAAAAACCAGCAGGCTGAGCACTGCCTGCCCGAAACGGAAATGCCAGACCATGGCCTGACCGCCAATTTGTCCGGTGACGACGAGGGCCAGCACGCACAGTGCCAGCGCCCAGTGAAACAGCCGTGTGGGAAGATCCCAGATCCTGACCTTGTGCATTGCATCCGCTCCTGCCAGCATGGAAACACAAAACATGCGAGACTGTCAGGCCTGAATCATCCCTCAAACCCAGGAGAAGTCCATGAACCGATTGTTGCCCATTGTTTCCCTGGCGGCAGCCGCCATTGCCTTGCCCGCCCAAGCCCAGTTTGCCAAGCCCGAAGACGCCATCAAGTACCGCAAGGCCGGCTTTACCGTGATGGCCGCCCATTTCGGACGTCTGGGCGCAATGGCCAATGGCCGCATGCCCTACGACGCCAAGGTTGCGGCCGACAACGCCGCCGTCCTCTCGGTCGTGGCCGGGCTGCCTTGGGGCGCCTTTGGTGAAGGCACGGACAAGGGTGAGACCCGCGCCAAGCCTGAAATCTGGAAGGAAAGCGCCAAGTTCAAGGACAGCGCTGACAAGATGCAGGCCGAGATGGTCAAGCTGGCTGCCGCCGCACGCACCGGCAATCTGGACAACCTCAAGACGGCATTTGGTCCGGCGGCCCAATCCTGCAAGGCCTGCCACGACGCCTTCCGCAAGGACTGAGCGGCCACCCGACTGTGGGCCGTGGCTCAGCCCTGGGCCAGCAGCTTTTCGATCAGGCGCTCGAGCTCGGCGAAATCGGGCGTGCCCACATAGCGCTTGACGATCTGCCCGCGCTTGTTGACCAGATAGGTGGTGGGGGTGAGCTTGACGTCACCCCAGGTCCGGGCATTGGCACCGGTGTTGTCGATCGCCACCTTGAAGGGCAGCTTGCGTGACTCGGTGAAATTCACCACATAGGCCGGCGGGTCGTAGCTCATGGCCACCGCCAGGGTTTCGTAGCCCCTGTCTTTGAACTTTTCATAGGTGGCTGTCAGCTGCGGCATCTCGGCCACGCAGGAGGTGCAGCTGGTGGCCCAGAAATTCACCAGCGTGACCTTGCCTTGCAGCTGGGCGGTGGTGAGCCTGCTGCCGTCGAGCAACACGAAAGAAGACTCGGGAGCGCGCTCCTGGCCGCAGCCCGAGAGGGTCAGAGCCGCAGACAGCAAGACGGCGATGAAGGACAGTCGTCGCATGGACCGGATTTTCTCAGATCACCCCTTGGTCGCGCAGAGCCTCAAGCTGCGTGGGGCTATAGCCCAGCACCTGCGAGAGCACCTCGCTGGTGTGCTGACCGAGCAAAGGCGGCGGCAGGTCCTGCCTGACCGGCGTGCGGCTCATCTTGAGCGGGCTGGACACCAGTTGAAGGTCGGGCCTGTGCGGGTGCTGCCAGGTGCTGACCATGGCGCGGGCCCGGACCTGCTCGTGCGCAAACACCTCGGCCAGATTGTTGATGGCGCCACAGGGCACCTTGGCCGCTTCCAGCGCACTGAGCCAGTCGGCCTTGGTGCGGGTCTTCATGATGTCTTCGAGCAACGGCACGAGCTCGCCACGATGGCGAACCCGTTCGGCATTGCGCGCATACCGCGGGTCGCGCGCAAGCGAGGACACGCCAGCCACCTCGCAGAATTTGGCGAACTGGCCGTCGTTGCCCACGGCCAGGATCAGGTGGTCGCGCGTGCCCTCAACGCTGCCCTCGGGCGGGCGCACCTCGAACACCTGGTAGGGCACGATGTTCTGGTGGGCATTGCCGGCACGCCCAGGGACCTTGCCGCTGACCAGGTAGTTGGCCCCCAGATTGGCCAGCATCGCCACCTGGGTGTCGAGCAGCGCCATGTCCAGATGCTGGCCCTGACCGGTGCGTTCGGCATGCCGCAGGGCCGCAAGAATGCCCACGGTGGCATACAAGCCCGTGAACAGGTCGGCCACTGCCACGCCCACCTTCTGCGGACCCCCGCCGAGGTCGTCGCGCTCGCCGGTGATGCTCATCAGGCCGCCAATGCCCTGCACGGCATAGTCGTAGCCGGCGCGGTCCTTGCAAGGACCCGTCTGGCCAAAGCCGGTCACACTGCAATAGACAAGCCTGGGGTTGAGTGCCGACAGGCTGGCATAGTCCAGCTTGTAGCGGGCCATGTCGCCGACCTTGAAGTTTTCGATGAACACATCACAGTGCCCGACCAGCTCGCGGATGAGCTGCTGACCCTCAGGTTGCGCAATGTCGCAGGTCAGCGAGCGCTTGTTGCGGTTGGTGCCCAGGTAATAAGCCGCCTCGGGGGTCTCGCGGCCCTGCTCATCGTGCAGGAATGGCGGCCCCCAGCTGCGGGTGTCATCGCCCGTCCCGGGGCGTTCGACCTTGATCACATCGGCGCCCAGATCGGCCAGGGTCTGGGTACACCAGGGGCCTGCCAGAACACGGGAGAGGTCGAGTACACGGATGCCATCGAGTGAGTTCATGCCACCATTGTCGCCAAACCATGGGCTTGTGGTGTCGCTGCCGGGCCAGACCGTCCCCTGGCCGGTCCTTACAATGGTCTGCATGCGTTTGAACTCCCTGGTCGTACTGGGCCTGTGCGTCGTCCTGGCGGCCTGCAGCCCCGAACTCAACTGGCGGGACATCGGCTTCGAGGGCGCCCGCCTGAAGGCACAACTGCCCTGCAAACCCGACCGCACCACGCGCCAGGTCGCCATGGGATCCTCGTCGGTGCCCTTACAGGTGGCGGGCTGCCCGTCGGCCGGCGCCATGCTGGCCGTCATGACCACCCTGGCGCCCATGGGCAGCGACCCCCAGGCCTTGCTGTTGGGCTGGCAACAGGCCACCCTGGACAACGCGCGTGCACGCATCGAAGGCCAGCAGGCCTGGCAGCGCCCAGGTCTGCTGCCCCTGCCAGCCTCCATGCGCGTGTCGGCCCGGGCCCTGGATGCCCAGGGGCAGCCACTGCAGATGCAGGCGGTCTGGGGGGCTTTGCCCGAGGGTGAGCGGGTGCGCCTGGTGCACGCCGTGGTCTACGGCCAGCAGGCGGATGCCGAGCTGGTGCAAACCTTGTTTGACAGCCTTCGGCCATGAGCACTTCCGCCGTTTCTACTCTGGATGGCACCCTGCTGGGCCGCCGTCAGGCCGTGCTGGTGTTCCTGGCCTTTGCCTTCGCCTACTTTTTTTCGGCCCTGATACGCGCAATCACCGCCACGCTCTCGCCCACCCTGACCCTGGAGTTCAGTCTGAACGCCCGCGACCTGGGGCTGCTGGCCGGCGGTTACTTTCTGGGCTTTTCCCTGACCCAGCTGCCCCTGGGGCGCTGGCTCGACCGGCACGGGCCGCGCACCATGATCGTGGCTTTCCTGTCGCTGGCGGTCCTGGGTTGTCTGGCGTTTGCCTGGGCCGACAGTTTCAACGGGCTGTTGCTGGCACGCGTGCTGTGCGGCGTCGGGGTCAGTGCCTGCCTGATGGCCCCGCTCACCGGTTACCGGCGCTGGTTCAGTCCCACCGTGCAACTGCGCACCAACTCCTGGATGCTGATGAGCGGCTCGCTGGGCATGCTGGCCGCCACGCTGCCGGTGCAATGGCTGATGCCCCTGTGGGGCTGGCGCACGATTTTTGTCGCCCTGGGTGGGGGGGTTTTGGTGTCGATGGCACTCATCCTGTGGACGGTGCCGCATTGGCACAGGCTGGCAGCAGCACCGCATTCGGCTGCCGGTCAGGACGACGGCAGCTACCGTGCCATCTGGCGCAACCCCTATTTCTGGCGGATGACGCCGATCGGCTTTTTTACCTACGGCGGCATGGTGGCCATCCAGACCCTGTGGGCCGCGCCGTGGATGACCCAGGTGGCCGGCTGGAGTGCACCTTCATCGGCAGCCGGCCTGTTTGTCATCAACCTGTCCATGTTGCTGGCCTTCTGGACCTGGGGCTGGGTCACACCGGCCCTGGCCAGGCGTGGCCTGGACGCCAACCGTCTGATTGCCTGGGGCATGCCGCCGAGCTTTGCCGTACTGGCCACCCTGGTGTTGCTGGGGCCAGCCGCGGGCCCGTGGACGGCCGCTTTGCTGGCGCTGTTCTGTGTGACCTGCACCTTTGTGTCACTGGCGCAGCCGGCCGTCGGCATGGCATTTGCCCCGCATCTGGCCGGCCGCGCCCTCTCGGCCTACAACCTGGTGATCTTCGGCGGTGTCTTTGTCGTCCAGTGGGGCATTGGCCTGATGGTCGATCTGGCCTTGTCATGGGGACTGGAACGGGTGCTGGCCTACCAGTGTGCGATGGCCGTCTTTGGCGTTCTTTCAGGACTCTCGTGGCTGTTCTTCCTCGTCTACAGGCCGCTCCGGCAGGCCTGATAATCGGGCCCCATGAACGGAATCCTGCTGATTGCCCATGCACCGCTGGCCAGCGCCTTGCGGGCCTGCGCGCTGCATGTCTTTCCGGACTGTGCCGCGGCCGTGGCCGCGGTGGACGTGCCACCGGGCGAATCACCCGAGGACACGCTGGTGCGGGCACGCCAGGCGATGGGACGACTGGGCAGCGATGAGGTGCTGCTGATCGCCGACGTGTTTGGCGCCACGCCCTGCAATGTGGCGCAATGCCTCAACGATGGCGTGCACACACGCCTGGTGGCCGGCGCCAACCTGCCCATGCTGCTGCGCAGCGTGTGTTACCGCCACGAAAGCCTGGAGGCTCTGGCCCTGCGTGCGCAATCTGGTGGTGCCCAGGGCATCATGCCGGTTGGCAGCACCGCACCCCAGAACCAGACGGGAAAATCCCATGCCCCAAGTCACTACGACCATCAGCAATAAGCTGGGCCTGCATGCCCGCGCGTCGGCCAAGCTCACCAAGCTGGCCGGCAGTTTTCCGTGTGAAATCTGGATCAGCAAGGGTGAGCGCCGGGTGAACGCCAAAAGCATCATGGGGGTCATGATGCTGGCGGCCGGAATCGGCAGCGAGGTGGTGCTCGAATCCGAGGGCGAACAGGCCCAGCAGGCCCTCGATGCTCTGCTGGCCCTGATGGCCGACAAGTTCGGTGAAGGCGAGTAAATGACCTTCAGCATCCACGGTCTGGCAGTGGCACGCGGAGTGGCCATCGGCCGTGCGGTGCTGGTGGCCTCGAGCCGGGTGGATGTGGCGCATTACTTCATTGCGCCCGAGCAGGTGCAGGCGGAGATCGACCGGCTGCGCAAGGCCCGCGACGAGGTGATTGCCGAGCTGCAGCGCCTGCAGCGCGACCTGCCCAAGGATGCCCCGCACGAGCTGTACGCCCTGCTCGATGTACACCTGATGCTGCTGCAGGATGAGGAGCTGACCGCCGGCGTGCGACACTGGATCGAGTCCCGCCTGTACAACGCCGAGTGGGCCCTGACCAGCCAGCTTGAAATCATCGGCCGGCAGTTCGACGAGATGGAAGACGCCTACCTGCGTGAGCGCAAGGCCGACATGGAACAGGTGGCCGAACGGGTGCTGGCCAGTCTCAAGGGCAGCGTGCCGCTGGCGCTGGTGCGTCCGGCTCCCCGCCCCCAGCAGGAACTTCAGCTCGAGGATGTGCAGGACGTGCCCCTGGTGCTGGTGGCCCACGATCTCTCGCCGGCCGACATGCTGCAGTTCAGGCAAAGCGTGTTCACCGGCTTTGTGACCGATGTGGGCGGCAAGACTTCGCACACGGCCATTGTCGCCCGCAGCCTGGACATTCCGGCGGTGGTGGGCGCGCGCACCGCCAGCCAGCTGGTGCGACAGGACGACTGGGTCATCATCGATGGCGATGCCGGCGTGGTGATCGTCGACCCCTCGCCGATCATCCTGTCCGAATACGGTTTCAAACAGCGACAGGCCCAGGTGGAGCGCGAGCGCCTGACCCGCCTCAAGCACACCCCGGCGGTCACGCTCGACGGTGAAAGAATTGAGTTGCTCTCCAATATCGAGTCTCCCGACGACACCGTGGCTGCGCTGGCGGCCGGCTCGGTTGGGGTGGGCCTGTTTCGCAGCGAGTTCCTGTTCATGGGCCGCGATGGGCATCTGCCCGACGAGCAAGAGCAGTACCACGCCTACCGGCGCGCCGTGGAAGGCATGAACGGCCTGCCGGTGACCATCCGCACCGTCGATGTCGGCGCCGACAAGCCCCTGGACGCCACCCGCCACGACGCCTCCCACCTCAACCCGGCGCTGGGACTGCGGGCCATCCGCTGGAGTCTGGCCGATCCGTCGATGTTCCTGACCCAGTTGCGTGCGATCCTGCGGGCGGCCGCCCATGGCAAGGTCCATCTGCTGGTGCCGATGCTGGCCCACCGCAGCGAGATTGTGCAAACCCTGACGCTGATCGGGCAGGCCCGGCATGAGCTCGACCGCCAGGGCATGGTGCACGGGCCGGTGAAGGTGGGCGCAATGATCGAAGTGCCTGCCGCCGCCCTGAGTCTGCGGCTGTTCCTGCAGCACTTCGACTTTCTGTCGATCGGAACCAACGACCTGATCCAGTACACCCTGGCCATCGATCGTGCCGACGAATCGGTGGCGCACCTCTACGACCCGCTGCATCCGGCGGTGCTCAAGCTCGTGGCCGACACGATTGCCGAAGGCCGGCGACAAGGCAAACCGGTGTCGGTGTGTGGCGAAATGGCGGGCGATCTGACCATGACCCGCTTGCTGCTGGGCCTGGGTTTGCGCAGTTTTTCCATGCACCCCACGCAGATCCTGCCGGTCAAACAGAAAATCCTGCACGCCGACACCCGTCGCCTGACGCCCTGGGCGCAGCAGGTCCTGGACAGCGACGATCCGGCCAGCCTGATGATCTCCGCCTGAGTGTTGCCGGGCGCCCTTTCAGCGGCGCTCCCGGCCCAGCCAGGCGGCCCCGACAATCAGCAGGCCCGCCAGGCCCAGGCTGGCCGAAGGCATCTCGCCTCGCACCGCCGACAGTATCAGGGTCGACAGCAAGGGTGTGGCAAAGCTCAGGAACCCGATCTGCTGCGGTTGCCCGCGCTTGAGGGCCGCATCCCACAGATAAAAGGCCGCCCCCAGGGGGCCCAGCCCGATCGCGATCAGCAAGACCCAATCGCGAGCCTGCATCACCGCGGGCGCCTCCAGCAGAAAATGGCACAGCAGGGAGAGCGCGCCTGAGACCAGCCCGAACAGCCCGATGGCTGCAGTCGGAAAGGCGGCGACGCGCCGGGTCAGCAGCGAATAACTGGCCCAGGCCCAAGCCGCACCCAGCGCCAGCAGGTACCCCGCCAGAGGGGCCCGCTCCAGGGTGCTGCCACCGACAATCACCCAGGCAGCCGCAGCGAACCCGATCAGCGCGGCCAGCAACTGGCGTGCAGACAGGCGCAGGCCGGGCAAAAACAAAGGGGCCATCACCACCATGCCCAGCGGCCACAGGTAGTTGATCAGATTGGCCTGCACCGGCGGAGCAAGCCGCAACGCCATGAACAGCAGGAAGTGGTAACCAAAGAGGCCATAAATGCCCAGCAGCAAAGTGCCCGGCGGCACCCGCCACTGCCGCAGATCCCCCCGCATCAGCGGCCATGCGCAGGCACTGCCGATCAGCAGGGCCATGCCTGTGAGCCAGAAGGGGGGCAGGTGCGACAGGGCCACCCCCAGCGCGGCCAGGGTGGACCACAGCCCGATGGCCCCCAGGGCCAGCATGTTCGGGTGGAGCTTGCCGGCCAGGGCCATGCGCTCAGGGCCCCGGACAGGGCGTTGTCAGGCCTCCGCCCGACCGGAGGACCACCGGCACGGCTTATTGGGCCTCGATGCCGACCTTGCGCACCAGCCCAGCAAAGCGCTCCATCTCGGAGCGAAACATCCGCTGGGCCTGTTCGACCGTGCTGATGGCAATGGTGTTGCCCTGGCGGGCCATGGCTTCCTTGACAGCGGCGTCATTGAACGCGGCCACCAGCGCATCGTGAACTTTTTTCACTGTCCCCGCCGTCATGCCCTTGGGGCCAAGGACCCCGAACCAGGCATCGATCACATAACCGGGCAACCCTTGTTCGGCAAAGGTCGGGATGTCGGGCGCCGCCGGAGTGCGTTTGTCGCCGCACATGCCGATCGGTCGCAGGGCGCCGCTGCGGATGTGCTGCTGCACGCTGGGCAGGGCCAGCACGCCAAAGTCGATTTGCCCGCCCAGCAGGTCGGTCACCATCGGGCCCACCCCCTTGTAGGGAATGTGCCGTGCCTTGACGCCCGCTTCATCGAGGAACATCTCGGCGGCCAGGTGCAGGATGGTGCCCGTTCCGCCCGAACCAAAGTTGTAACCGTCCGGCCGGGCTTTGAGGGCGGCGGTGAATTCGCGGGCATTGTTGGCCGAAATGCGCTGCGGATTGACCACCAGCACCATCGGTGTGGCGCCAATGACGGCAATGGGCGTGAAATCGCCCGGCATCTCGAAAGGCAGGTTCTTGATCACGCTGGGGAAGATCACCACATTGTTGGACACCACCGACAAAGTGAACCCGTCTGGCGGATTCTTGGCCAGGGCCTGCAGTCCGATGATGCCGCTGGCGCCGGCCTGGTTTTCAACCACCACACTGGTGCCCAGGGCGCGCCCGAACGCAGGGGCAGCGGCGCGGGTGATGGTGTCCACACCCGAGCCGGTGGCATTGGGCAGGATGAATTTCACCGGGCGCTCGGCCTGGGCCAGCGCCTGCAGGGGCGATGTGGTTGCGGCCAGCGCAGCCGTCGAGGCAAGTGCGGCGAGAACGTCGCGACGCCGATGGGATGGTTTCATGTGTGTCTCTCTCTTTCGTGGAGGTGGTTCAATGCATGGGTTCAGGCGACAGCGCCGTGCTGGCGCAGCCCTTCGATGTCGGTCTGTGTCAGCCCCAGGCCCGACAGCAGACTGTCGGTATGCTCGCCCGAATACGGCGGTTGTTGCCACACACCGAGCCGCTGGCCGTCCATGGTCAAGGGCAGCAAGGCGGCACGTGCATGCGCTCCGGCCTTCTCGCCATCGGTCAGCCGGACCTCGGCCAGCCCGCCGGTGGCGCGCAGATGCGGATCGTCAAACAACTGCTCGGGTCGAACGATGGGCGCATAGGGCAGGCCCGCCTGCTCGAATATCTGGGTCAGTTCGGCCGCACTGCGCACCTGCAGGCGCTCGCGCAGGGTCGCCAGCAAGGTCGGGCGCATGCGCACACGGTCGTTGTTGGTGGCATAGCGCGGATCGGCCTTGAGATCGGCAAAGCCCAGCACCTCGCAGAAGGTGGCCCACTGCGGATCGCTCACTGCGGCCAGAAAAATCTGCTCGCCCTCCCTGACCGTGAACACATCGTAGACACCCCAGGCGGAGATGCGGTTGGGCATGGGCTCGGCCGCCTGGCCGGTGATGGCGTACTGCAGCATGTGCTGACCGACCAAAAAGACATTGTTTTCGAACAGGGCCGACTGGATTTCCTGCCCGCGTCCGGTGATGCCGCGCTGAATCAGGGCGCCCAGAATGCCGATGGCCCCGAACATGCCGCCCATGATGTCGTTGACGCTGGTGCCCGCCCGCAACGGATCGCCGGGGCGGCCGGTCATGTAGGCCAGACCGCCCATCATCTGCACCACCTCGTCAAGTGCCGTGCGATGCTCGTACGGGCCGGGCAAAAAACCCTTGAGACTGGCATAGATCAGCTTCGGGTTTGTTGTCGAGAGGCTTGCGAAGTCCAGACCGTACTTGGCCATCGAGCCGGGTTTGAAGTTCTCGGCCACCACATCGGCCGTGGCACACAGGCGGCGCGCGAGTGCGGCGCCTTCAGGATTTTGCAGGTTGATGCGGATGCTCTTCTTGTTGCGGTTGAACATCGGAAAGAAGCCCGCGCCCGATCCCAGCAGGTGGCGGGTGCGATCGCCCTCGACCGGTTCGACCTTGATGACCTCGGCGCCGAGATCAGCCAGGATCATGCCGCAGGTCGGACCCATGACCATATGGGTGAATTCCACCACGCGCAAGCCCTGCAGGGGCAGGTGGGCGGGAGCTCTGGGGGGGGTGGCATTCATGCGTTCAGACTTTCGGCAGATTGCGGCCTGTGGAAGGTTTTGGGCAGACCGGCCCGCGCAATGCTGCCGTGCAGGCATTCACCCTCGAGCCAGAGGGCCAGCCGGGCGCGCAAGGCGATCAGCCGGTCCATATCGATGCCGGTGGCGATGGCCATGCTGGCCATCAGGTAGGCCACATCCTCGGTGGCGACATTGCCGCTGGCGCCTGGGGCATGCGGGCATCCCCCCAGGCCGCCCAGGCTGGCATCGAAGCGGGTCTCGCCGCTGTGCAGGGCTGCCATCAGGTTGGCCAGGCCCAGGCCACGGGTGTCGTGGAAATGCCCGCAGGCCAGCCGGTCGCCAGCCATCGCGCGGGCGCGGCCAAACAACGCCATCACCTGGCGCGGATCGGCGTAACCGACGGTGTCGGCCAGGCCCACCCGGTCGACCCCCAGTTGGAGCACTGCCCGCAGCAGGCGCAACACCTCCTCGGGATCGACACGGCCCTGCAAGGTACAGCCCAGCGCGGTGCTCAGACCGACTTCGATCCGGATGCCCGAACCCCTGGCCTGGCGGGCCTGCACCATCGCCTCGATCTCGGCCAGCACCTCATCGGGGGTCTTGCGCAGATTGGCCAGGCTGTGGGCACGGCTGGCCGACAGCGGCAGCAGCATCCAGTCGGCCCCGCTGTCCATGGCGCGCTCGGCCCCCTTGAGGTTGGGCACCAGCACCGAGACCACCAGGCCCGGCAGGGTTTTGGCAAACGCCACCAGTTCGGCCGTGTCGGCCAGCTGCGGCAGCAGCCTGGGCGGCACAAAGGAGCCGACCTCGATCTCGCGCAGGCCGGCGGCATGCGCGCCCTCGATCCACTCGATCTTCCGGGCGGTGGGCAGCGTGCGGGCCAGGCTTTGCAGGCCGTCGCGCAGGCCGACCTCGCGGATCACCACCGCTGCGGGCCAGTGCGGCGGGGTCATGGCAGATGAAAGCATTTCGGGCGGGGTCACGGCATGTCGATCCAAAAGGCTGTCCGGGCAGGCCGCGCAACAGGTCGGCACCACAGGGCCTGATCCTATCCTGAAGCCCGGGGCCTGTGCGCCAGCGGGCTGCAATGCCCGCAGACGCCGTCCGCCCTGCAAGCCTGCTGCGCGGGCACGGCCGGCTCAGGGCCTCAGGTCACACAGGCAATGGGCCAGGGCTTGCGGCCAGGCGCGCCCGGCCCCCTCCTGCAACCACCGCATGTCTTCGCGGATGTCCCGCCAGGCCGGTGCGAGCGCCCAGGGCCCTGAGCCCCCAAGGGCCCCGCCAATCGCACCGATCGCGCCGGTCAGGCGCGCGGGCGTGTCGGGCACACCGTCCAGGGCCTCGGCACCACCCATGGGCAGGAGCCGCTGCAACCATTGTTCGGCCGGCGACACCTTGCGGCTGACATGGCGAACCGGCAGATCGGCGCCCTCGGGCACCAGCTGTCGCGCCTCCTGGAGGGCATCGCGCAGGCTGCCGGTGCGGTCCACCAGACGGTGCCCCAGGGCTTGGGAGCCGGTCCAGATGCGGCCCTGGGCCACGGCATCGACGGCCGGCACTTGCAGCTGGCGGGCCTGCGCGGCCTTGGCCAGAAAGTCCTCGTAGATGTGCCCGACCGCCGACTGCACCAGGGCCTGCACGCGGGGCTCGAGCGGCTGTCGCGGGTCGTAGGCCCCGGCCAGCCAGGTGCTGCGGTGGCCGCCGGTGTTGACCCCCAGCTTGCCCATCAGACCTTCGGCGGTGGGCAAGAGGGCAAACACGCCGATCGAGCCGGTGATGGTGGCCGGATCGGCGACGATGCGGTCGGCCGCCATGGCGATCCAGTAGCCGCCCGAGGCCGCCACATCGCCCATCGACACCACCACCGGTTTGCCCTGCGCACGCACCAGCCGTAACTGATCGCGCACCAGCTCGGAGCCGTAGGCGCTGCCGCCGGGCGAATTCACGCGCAGCACCAGCGCCTTGACCTGCGGATCGGCGGCCACCTCGCGAATGCGTCGTGCGGTGGACTCGCCGCCGATCTGGCCGGCCGGGGCCTGGCCATCGCCAATCTGGCCCTGGGCCACGATCACCGCGATGTGATCGCCCTTGACGCTCTTGCGCGTGGCTGCCAGATAGGTCCTCCAAGCGGTCTGACGGAAGGTGGGCTCGTCGTCGTGTGCGCCCACCGTGTCGATCAGACGCTTTCGCACCTCCTCGAAGGTCTGCAGGCGGTCCACCCATTGCCATTGCCGCGCCAGCTCGGCGGCGTTGCCCCCTGCGGCCTGCAGCGCCCCCGGCAACGAGTCGATACGCTGGGCAATGCTGCCCGCCGGCAATTGGCGGGCGCGCTCGACGGCTTCGGTATAGAGCCCCCACAGGGCATCGATGACATGGGCCTCGGCCTGCAGCGCCTCGGGCGAGGGGCTGCTGCGCACATAGGGCTCGGCCGCCGATTTAAAGGTGCCGGCGCGCACCAGATGGGCCCGCACACCGATCTTGTCGAGCGCATCCCGGTAATAGTTGCGCTGGCGGCCAAAGCCCTCGATCAGCACCGTTCCCATGGGATGCAGCAGCACCTCGCTGGCATGCGCGGCGAGGAAATACTGGCGCTGGTCGTAACGGCCCGACCAGGCCAGCACCGGCTTGCCCGAGGCCTTGAAGCGCTCAAGGGCGGCCGCGGCCTCGCGCAGCGAAGCGAGACCGCCGCCCTCGAAATCGTCCAGGCGAATGAGCACCTGGCGGATGCGCGCATCGCCTGCAGCGCGCTCCAGCGCATCGGTGAAATCGCGCAGCGACACGGTGCGGGTGGGTCGCCCCTGCAACTGGCCGACCAGTTGCTCGCGCCAGTCGGTGGCGCTGTCGTCGACCAGCGGACCCTGAAGAGCCATGACGAGCACGCTGGCGTCCTGCACACGGGGCTGTGCCGCCACCAATGCGATCCACAGGCCCACACCCACGCCGGCCAGCAGCATCAGGCCGGTGCCCACCCGCCAGGCGGTCAGGGTTGCAGCGCCGACGCGCCGCAGCGCAGCGCCGGTTGCGCGCGCACCGCGGCGCACTCGTTCAGTCCATGCCATGGTCCACTCCTTCGCGTGCAATCTAGCACGCCCGCGTGTACCCTGCCCGACCGGGCCCTTGTCGCGCAGCGCACGGCCACACACCCGCCACTGCGGTGACAGCCCCGTGCGGCTGCACATGCCAAGATGCCCTTTCGATCACCCCCCACCACCCGCCATGCAGATGCTTTTCACAACCGTCGGCACCGAAGACGATGCCCGCCATCTGGCACGCACCCTGGTCCAGGAACGTCTGTGCGCCTGCGTCCAGATCGAGGCCTTGCACAGCATCTATCGCTGGAACGACGAAGTCCACGCACAGCCCGAATGGCGCCTGCTGCTCAAGACCACCGCCACCGTGCGGCCCCGGCTGCAGGCTCGGCTGCTGCAACTGCACCCCTACAGCCTGCCGGTCATCTACACCCTGACGCCCGAGGGCGTGCCGGCTGCGCTTGAAGACTGGCTGGAGGCCGCCACGCGATGATGGCGCGGCCCCGGCTGGCATTGGCAGCCACCTTGCTGGTGCAGCTGCTGGCCACCATGAGCCTGACCTGCGCCTCGGTGCTGGCCCCGGCGGTGGCACCTGCGCTGGGGCTGCCGCCCGAGCGCATCGGCTGGTATGCCGGCCTGGCCTACCTGATGGCCATGCTCTCCGGTCTGCGCAGCGGGGTCTGGGTGGTGCATCTGGGCGGGGTGCGGCTGAGCCAGCTGTCCTTGCTGGCCTGTGCAGCGGGCCTGTTGTTGGCGGTGCTTGTGCCGCCAGCCGCCCTGCTGCTGAGCGCCATGCTGATTGGCGCGGGTTACGGCCTGTCCAATCCGGCGGCCGCGCAGGTGCTGGCCCACCATGCCCCTGCGTCGGCCACCGGTCTTTTTTTCTCGATCAAGCAGGCCGGTGTGCCGCTGGGGGTGGCCCTGTGCGGTCTGTTGATGCCGTGGGGTCTGGTGGAGCTGGGCTGGCAGGCGACCGTGGCCTGGCTGGGCGCGGCCGGCCTGCTCACGGCGGCGCTGTTGCAGGCGAGCCTGCAACGGCTCGACACCCCGCGCCCTGCGGCACCAGCCTCGGGCATGTCCTGGCTGGGCCCGCTGGCCACGGTCTGGCGCGCCCCCGAACTGCGGCTGCTCAGCCTGCTGTCCATGACATATGCCATGACGCAGCAGATCTTCATCACCTTCGTGGTCGCCTTGTTGCACTTCGAAGGGGGCTTGTCGCTGGCTGCAGCCGCCGGCGTGCTGTCGCTGTCCCAGGTGGTCAGCATGTTCTCGCGCGTGGGTCTGGGGCATCTGGCCGACCGCCGGATGGCCCCGGCGCGGCTGCTGGGGCTGCTCGGTCTGGCCATGGCGGCCAGTGTGCTGTGGCTGGCCAGCGCTGGCGTTTCGGGGTCGTGGGGTTGGGCCGCGCTGGCGGCCATGGCCTGCGGCATGACCACGATGGGCTGGAACGGCGTGTTCTATGCAGCGCTGGTGCGGGCCGTGCCGCGTGAGCAGCTGGCCGCACAGACCGGTGCCACGCAGTTCTTCACTTTTCTGGGCGGCATGGCGGGACCGGCCAGTTTCGGGCACATGGTGCATGCCGGCATTTCTCACGCCACGGTCTACAGCCTGCTGGCGGTGCTGCCCCTGGGGCTGGGCCTGGTCTGGCTGCTGCGCTCGCGCGCATCGTAATCCACAGGTCCGCGGTTCGAATCCGTGAAGCGCCACCAGTCTCCTTCACCAACTGCCCTCTCAGTTGGAATCACCACCCCGCCAGAGCCCAATGCTGGCGCGAGTTCGGCGAATGGTCTGTTGACTACAGACC
>CAYMMK010000065.1:0-15123 GCA_964391575.1 uncultured Limnohabitans sp. | reverse complement strand
ACCAGGATCGGCACCAGAATCGTGATTGCAGCGACCGGCTCAAGAAAACAGCCGACGAAGAGCATCAGCAAATTGGCCAACAGCAGGAAAACCAGCGGGTCCTTGGTGAATCCCAACACCCAGCTGCTGATGGCTGTGGTCACCCCGGTTGCGGTCAGCATCCAGCCAAAGATGCTGGCTGCGGCCACGATGAAAAGCACAGTTGCGGTGGTTTCCACGGTGTCCAGGCAAATCTTCACAAACATCCTGAAATTCAGGGTGCGGTACCAGAAAAAGCCCAGAACCATGGCCCACACACAGGCAGCGATGGCCCCTTCGGTAGGCGTGAACACACCGGTGGTCATGCCGCCAATCAGCAGCACCGGGGTCATGATGGGCAGTACCGCCTGGAACTGGAACACCCGGTCGGCCACAAACAGAGCCACAAGTGCTGCCGCCACCGTCAATTGGGGAGGGAACTCCCAATGCTTGACCAGCACCCACAATGCCAGGGGCCAGATCACCACTACGGCCGTTTCAATCAGGGCCTTGAGGACACGTGACCAGACAAAACCCACGTCAGAGCCCCAGTTGTTCTTGTGGGCGAAATAGGCCACCGTGACCATCATGAGCAAGGCCATGATCACGCCCGGCAGGATCCCGGCCAGGAACAGCGCTCCCACGGAGACGTTGGCCATCATGCCGTAGATCACGAAAGGCAGGCTCGGCGGAATGATCGGCCCCAAAGTGGCCGAGGCCGCCGTCACGCCCACCGCAAACTCCTTGCTGTAGCCATGGTCGCGCATCGCCTTGATTTCGACCGTGCCAAGACCGGCCGCATCGGCAATGGCCGTGCCGCTCATGCCGGCGAACACCACCGAGCCCACCACATTCACATGGCCCAGTCCGCCTTTGAGCCAGCCCACCAGGGCCAGTGCGTAGTTGTAGATCCGGTTGGTGATGCCGGCGTTGTTCATCAGGTTTCCGGCCAGGATGAAAAAAGGAACAGCCAGCAATGGAAAGCTGTCAATGCCCGACACCATCCGGTGAATCACCACAAACGGTGGCGAACTCTGGACAAAAAACAGGTAAATGAGCGAAGCCCCTGCCATGGCGATGGCCACCGGCAACCCGCCGCTCATCAAAAACAGGAAAAGTATTTTCAGCATCTTGGTCTTTCGTGCGGACCTCAGCGTTCGGACATTTCAGTGCCCGGACGCTCCAGCACGCAATAGCCCCGCTGCAGGTGTACCCGCAACACCCACAGGGAGCGAAGGCTCATGGCGGCAAAACCGGCCATCACCACCGCGTAAACCATGTTCATCGGCAGGTCGACGATCGTCATCTTGTAGCTGCCGAGTTTGTCCATCATTTGCCAGGTGAGGAAGGTGGCCGCGACCAAAAAGCCGGTGCGCAAAATATCAACCAGCAGGCCCAGAGGGCGCGAGAGCCAACGGGGCATGAAACGGTAGAAAAAATCGACCTGGATGTGGTTGTTCTTGGCCACACCGATCGCAGCCCCGGTAAACACCGTTGAAATGAGCAGATAGCGAGCGATTTCCTCGGTCCAGGCGGCCGAGTCGTTGAGAACGTAGCGCGTGAAGAACTGGTAGAAGACCGTCAGCCCCAGTGCCCAAAAAAAGGCCAGTGCAAACCAGGCCTCCAGCGGGGTTTGATCGAAGCGCACTTCCTCATCGACCGCATGAAACTGGCCATCGTCCCCCATCACCTTCGGGCCACTGTCGATATCGGGCAATTGGCTCATGGACACCCTTTCGAAAATTCAGGAGCCAGCCAGCGGCCCCTTGCGGGGGGCCACTGGCCAGCATCAGCAGCCGCTCAGCGGGCAGCCTGGATCTTGTCGTAGTCAGCCCGGGAGAAGCCCATCGATTCCAGCGGCTTGTTTTTCAACACAGCCTCGACAAAGCTGGCGCGATCGACCTGGACGATTTGCAGACCCTTCTTCCTGAACTCATCCACCAGTTCGCCTTCACGCTTGCGGATCTGGGCAGTCGCCCGGGCTGCCGCCTGCTGGGTCACTTCGGTGAAGATGCGCTTTTCTGCGTCGGTCAGCTTGTTCCAGACATGGGGAGCGATCTGTGTGATCAGTCCATCGACAATATGGCCGGTCAACATGATGGCTTTCTGAACCTCGAAGAACTTCTTGGCCTCGATCGTGGTCAGAGGGTTTTCCTGGGCCTCCACAGTGCCGTTTTGCAAGGCCAGATAGACCTCGGCAAAAGCGATGGGCGTGGGGTTGGCGCCGCAGGACTCAGGGGTTGCGCGGTAGGCCGGGACATCAGGGACCCGGATCTTCAGTCCTTTCATGCCGGCACAGTTGGTGAAGGGCTTTTGGGAGGTGGTGTGGCGGGCACCATAGTAGGTGTAGGCGGTCACCTGGATGCCAGTCCTGGCGCGGAACTCGTTGACCATTTCCTGGAACACCGGGCTCTTGGAATAGGCGATCAGATGATCACCATCGCGAAAAATGAAGGGATAGTAGGAAATTCCAAATCGCGGATAGGTGCGGGCGGCAAACGACGGTCCGCTGATGATCATGTCCACCGTACCCAGCGTCAGGCCCTGGTTGATGTCGGTTTCCTTGCCCAGCGAGGAGGCCGGGAACACCTGGATCTCGAATTTGCCGTTGGTACGCTTCTTGATTTCCTCGGCAGCCCAGACCGATTCGGTGTGGTACGGCTCGGAGGTCTCGTAGACGTGGGCCCACTTGAGCTTTTGCTGGGCCCACGCACCCGTGCTGCCCAGAGCACCCAGCGCCAGAGCGGCGGCTGTGGCCAGGGTCTTGATGGTCGATCGCTTGTTCATGAAGTCTCCTCGTGAAGGGTGAATAGCTGGCGCATGACGAAAAGATGCCCTAACGGGCTGGAGCGCGGCGCCAGCTCGCGCTGTATCTCTTGTGGGCTTGCCGCAGGTGCTTTTGCATGGCCCGGCGAGCCGCAGCACTGTTGCGCTCCTCGATGGCCCAGAGCACCTGCTGGTGTTCGGAAATGGCTGCCTGCCATGAGGTCGAATGCTCGAAGTGCGCGCCCAGACGCTCGAACAGTGGACCATTGCGGGCTTGCCAGAATCGTCTGACGGTGTCGAGCAGGACGCTGTTGCCGCAGGCCTCTGCAATCGACTCGTGGAAGGCCTCGTCGCCCCAGCGGGGGACCTCGCCGCGTGCAGCCTCGTCCTGCATGCGGCGCAGGGCCGCTCGTATCGCCTTGAGATGCGCCTTGCCAGCGTTTTGTGCGGCCAATGCGGCCACTTCGGATTCAACGACGATCCTGGCGCTGATCACTTCCAAGGGGCCCCAGTCATCAGGGGTGTCCTGATCGGTGCTGGGGTTGTTATTGGCGGCACTGCGTGATTTGACGTAAATGCCCGAGCCGGTCCGCACTTCGATGATGCCCTCCACCTCCAGGGCAATCAGGGCCTCGCGCACCGAGGGGCGGCTGACGCCCAGCTGTTGCGCAAGCTCGCGTTCGGCAGGCAGTCGCGAACCGACAGAAAACTCGCCCTCGACCATCAGGTCGCGCAATTGCCCCGCAATTTGCCGGTACAGGCGCTGGGGCTCGATGGTGTGCAGTGGCATGGGCTCAGGGATTACGCGAATTGGACAAGTGGTCAGACCAGTTAAAAATCATCACACGGCCAGCCTGCAGGGGTCAAGCGCATTTGAATCCGCACAAACCCGGAGGAAAGTGTGTTTGCCTGCACCATCGGCCGACGGGCTGGTGGGGGCTGTCTAAAGCCCCCGGCAGATGTTTTTGGTTTTCCGGACTTCCCAGGATGGCCCTTACCGTCGAACGCGTCACCTTGCGACATGTGGACTTGCCACCCAAGGTGGTTCGCACCGATGCCATCCAGTCCTTTGTCACCCAGGAAACGCTGATCCTGACGCTTCACTGCAGCGAT
Source organism: uncultured Limnohabitans sp. (assembly GCA_964391575.1). Taxonomy (GTDB): domain Bacteria; phylum Pseudomonadota; class Gammaproteobacteria; order Burkholderiales; family Burkholderiaceae_C; genus Limnohabitans_A. Next base: position 11,226 of record CAYMMK010000065.1, on the reverse strand, counting down.
GGGGGGTCGGGTACGGGCTACGCCTACACCATCGGCACTGGCGGTTCATCGGTCATGGCGTTGCTCAAGGACCATCTGGTGCCACGCCTTCTGGGTCGCGACCCGACCCGTATCGAGGCCCTCTGGAAGGATCTTTTTTTCCATACCCATGCGACGGCTGTCGGAGCCATCACCAGTCTGGCGCTGTGCTGCATTGACACTGCGTTGTGGGATTGGCGCTCGCGCTCGCTCCACCAGCCCTTGTGGAAGCTGCTCGGTGGAGCCCAGACGCGCGTACCGCTCTACACCACTGAGGGCGGATGGTTGCATCTGAGTCCGCAGGCGCTGGTCGATCAGACCTTGCAGGCCAAAGCCGAGGGGTTTCGGGGGGCCAAGATCAAGATCGGTCGCCCACATGTCAGCGAAGATGTGGCTCGTCTGAGCGCCGTGCGGGAAGCGGTGGGCACGAACTTTGACATCATGACCGATGCCAACCAGGGACTGCACAGGCCCGAGTCGGTGCGGCGTGCCAGGGCTTTCGAAGGGCTCGACCTGGCCTGGCTTGAGGAACCCTTGCCCGCTGAGGATATCAGCGGCCATCAACAGCTGCGTGCGCACACCGGTATCCCTGTGGCGGTGGGTGAATCGCTCTACCACCCCATGCAGTTCCGTCAGTACCTCGAGGCGGGCGCCTGCTCGATCGTGCAGCCCGACGTGGCGCGGATCGGGGGCATCACGCCCTGGATCAAAACCGCCCACCTTGCTGAAACCTTTGATGTGCCGGTATGCCCGCACTTCCTGATGGAGCTGCATGTCAGCCTGTGCGCGGCGGTTCCGAATGCAGCATGGGTGGAATACATTCCCCAACTCGACGACATCACGACATCGCGTTTGCGAATTGAAGAGGGGTATGCCCTGCCACCGGAAACATCCGGCCTGGGCATCGAATGGGACTGGGAGGCCATTGCCGCCCGACAATCCGTATTTCTGGAGATGAAAGCATGAAAAGACTGGAAGGCAAAACCATCGTCGTGACCGCCGCGGCACAAGGCATCGGACGTGCCAGCGTGCTGGCCATGGCCGCTGAAGGCGCCCGTGTCTGGGCTACCGATGTCAACGGCGCCGTGCTGCAGGCGCTGGCGGGGACTCCCGGCATTGAAACTGCAGTGCTCGATGTGCTGGACAAGGCGGCCATCCAGGCACTGGCTGCCCGGACAGGCCCCATCGACGTGCTGTTCAACTGCTCGGGTGTGGTGCACAACGACACTGTGCTCAAGGCCAACGATGATGACCTCGATTTTGCTTTTCGCCTGAATGTGCGGGCCCACATGCACATGATCCAGGCGTTTCTTCCCGGCATGCTGGCCAAGGGCGGCGGCAGCATCATCAACATGGCCAGCGTGGCCTCCAGTGTGAGGGGCTTGCCGAGCCGCTGTGTGTATGGAACGACCAAGGCCGCCGTGATTGGCCTGACCAAAAGCGTGGCCGCCGATTACGTGGGGCAGGGGGTCCGCTGCAACGCCATCTGTCCGGGCACGGTGGATACACCCTCGCTGGCCGATCGCATCAATGCGTATGACGATCCGGTGGCTGCACGCAAGGCCTTTGTGGCCCGACAGCCCATGGGGCGTCTGGCGCAGGCCGAGGAGATCGCTCCCCTGTTGGTGTTCCTTGCCAGTGACGAGTCCCGCTTTGTCACTGGTCAGGCCTATTCCATCGATGGCGGGATGACCTTATGAACCAGCTCGACATGCAGGGCCGCCATGCGGTCATCACCGGTGGTGCCGCCGGCCTGGGCCTGGCCATCGCCCAGCGCATGATCGCATCGGGCGCACACGTCACCTTGTGGGATCGGGATCCGGCAGCGCTCGGCTCGGCCTGCAAGGGGCTGGGACCGAACGCCGCCGGGGTGCAGGTGGATGTAGCCAGCCATGCCAGTGTGGTCAAGGCGCTGGCGCAAACCCGCACCCCGGTGCATGCGCTGGTCAACAGTGCGGGCATCACCGGGCCCAACACCACCTTGTGGAATTACCCGGTTGCCGATTGGGAGCAGGTGATGCAGGTCAATGTCAACGGCACCTTTCTGTGCTGCCGGGAGCTGGTGCCGCTGATGAAGGAGCAAGGCTGGGGACGCGTGGTCAACATCGCCAGTGTGGCTGGCAAGGACGGCAACCCCAATGCCAGCGCCTACAGCACCAGCAAGGCGGCGGTGATCGGCCTGACCAAGTCACTGGGCAAGGAGCTCGCGCAGAGTGGCGTGCGTGTCAATTGCGTGACGCCGGCGGCGGTAAAGACCGCTATCTTTGATCAGATGACGCCCGCCCATATTGAATTCATGCTCTCCAAAATTCCCATGGGCCGCTTTGGCCAACCCGAGGAAGTGGCCGCCATGGTGACCTGGCTGTGCACCGACGAATGCTCCTTTTCCACCGGCGCGGTTTTTGACCTCTCCGGCGGGCGCTCCACCTACTGATCCCACCGAAAGGCACCCATGAAACTCGTTCGATTTGGCTCCCCTGGCAAGGAAAAACCCGGTTTGATCGACGCGCAGGGGCGTTTGCGCGATCTCAGCGCCGTCATCGCCGACATCACCCCCGACATGCTCTCGGACAAGGCCCTGGCCCGACTGTCGCGCATCAAGGCGGACAAGCTCCCGCTGGTCGCCGGCAAGAAGCGTTTCGGTCCGCCGGTGGCGGGCAGTGGCAAGTTCATCGGCATCGGCCTGAACTATGCCGACCATGCCGCAGAGTCGGGCATGCCGATTCCCAAGGAACCGATCTTTTTCATGAAGTCGCCGCACTGCATACAGGGCCCTGACGATGATGTCATGCTGCCCAGGGGCTCGCGCAAAACCGACTGGGAAGTCGAGCTGGGAGTGGTGATCGGCACCCGTGCGCGGTATGTCTCGCAAAAGGATGCGCTCAACCATGTGGCGGGCTATTGCACCGTCAATGATGTCAGCGAGCGCGAGTTTCAGCTTGAACGCGGCGGTACATGGGACAAAGGCAAGAGCTGCGACACATTCGGCCCGGTCGGTCCGTGGCTGGTGACGCGCGATGAGGTGCCCAATCCGCAAAGGCTGACCATGTGGCTGGACCTCAATGGCCAGCGCATGCAGCACGGCTCGACCCGGACGATGATCTTTGGCGTGGCCAAGGTGGTCAGCTATGTCAGCGAGTTCATGACCCTGGAGCCCGGCGACATCATCACCACCGGCACCCCGCCCGGTGTCGGCATGGGGATCAAGAAGGACGGCCAGCCGGCCCCCCTGTTCTTGCAGCGGGGAGATGTCATGACCCTGGGTATCGAAGGACTGGGCCAGCAGCGCCAGAAGGTGGTTGCCTTCAAGCGGTGATGCTTCCATGGCCGGCGCAGCTTCGCCAGGCCGTGACGAAGCGCATGGCGCGTTCACCGACCTGGTCTGCGCTGCGGCCTGGCGCGTACAGCGCCGAGCCAATGCCAAAACCGTCTGCGCCGGCCTGGCGATAGGCCGCCATGTTGTCGGGGGTGATGCTGCCCACCGGCAGCAGGGGCAGGTGTGACGGTAACACTGCCCGCAGCGCCTTGACCACCGGGGGGGTGATCAATTCTGCGGGAAAGAGTTTGAGGGCATGGGCGCCGGCCTGCCAGGCAGCAAAAGCTTCGGTGGGTGTGGCTACACCCGGCACGCAGATCATTCCGAACTGCACCGCAGCATCGACCACCGCCCGGTCCCAGTGGGGCGAAACAATCAGACGCCCGCCTGCTGCACGCACTTGCGCCACCTGCCTGGGGGTGGTGACGGTGCCTGCGCCCACCAGTGCTTCGGGATACCTGTCAGCCAGCGTGGCAATGCTTTGCAGCGGATCGGGCGAATTGAGGGGCACTTCGAGAAGAACAAAACCCTGCCCGACCAGCGCCTGGCCCACCCCGACCGCCTCAGGGGGTGTGAGGCCCCGCAATATGGCCACCAGGGGACAGCGGCCCAGGGCCTGTTGGAGGACGGCAGTGGCGTCAGCGTTCATGGTGTATGACTGGCGGGTTCAGGTTGCGGGCCAGGGATGCCAGTCCGGCCCAGGTGGCCTCATGGGTCAGCACGGTGCAGCTGCGGCCCAGCGCGCGCAAGGCCAGCGCGTAGCGTGCGCTTAGCGTGGAGTTGCCCACCAGCAGCAAAGGGTCGGGCATGTCCCGCGTGGCACGCAACTCCTCGCCGATCAGCAGCCCCGAGAGGTGGCTGGTCAGGGCTGCCGCGGGCAGTCGCTCGAACAGCGCACTGGTGCGTGTGCCAAAGACGTGGGCCAGAGGCCCCGGTCCGGTTTGCGCCTGTTGAACGGCGTGGACAAATGCGGCTTCATCCCAGGGGGCATCGGTCACCAGGGTGCGTGCAAGGATCGAATGCTGGGACAGCAGGGCAAACAACTCGCCGGTCATGAATGTTTGAAAGCGCTGCACCCGGCTATCGCGCACCTGCGCCCATTTGCTGTGGGTGCCCGGCAGCACCACCGTGGCCTGCGACAGGCCGGTGATCGACAAGGCGCCAAAAATCTGGACCTCCTCTCCACGCATCACATCGTCCTGTCCGGGCCCGATCCGATCGGCATCAAGGGTCTTCTGGTGGGTGCAATGCAGGCCTGGGACCAGGGCAATGCGGGGCTCAATCCAGTGCAGACGGGTTGAGAGATCCTCAAAACCGGCGGGGCAGGGGCAATAGGGGGCCTCTTGCCAGCCCTGGCGACTGCCGGCCATGCCGGAGATCAGGCACAGCCGCTCTGGCGCTTGCATCCAGTCGCCCAGTCGGTGCTGGAAGACTTTTGCGAATTCGCCTTGGGGAACATGCAAGATGCCTTGCGCGAACTCGCGCGTGTCCTGAACCTGGCCATGGGCATCGATCAGGGCGGCCCTCAGCGAGGAGGTGCCCCAGTCCACTGCGAGCAGAACGGCGCTCATGACCCGGCGGGTGACCGGCTGATGGCTGGACCGTGCATCGAAAGGGCCCTGCGTCAAAGCCCCTGCAGGGCGTGTGAGGGATACCCGGGCTGTTGACGGCAATCTTCGATGTACTGCCGCACAATGTCCTCGAACGAGGTGTCGGCCTGCAGGCCCAGCGCCGCCGCCCGTTCGCTGCTGGCACCCCGCGCCCAATTGCTGACGATGCCAGCAATGCGGTCGTCGCGTTCGAACCGGACCCGGCTGCGTACAGCGCGGCCGGCCACCTGTTCAAGGGCATCGAGCATTTGCTGTACCGTCACGTTCAGCCCCGGCAGGTTCAGCGCAAGCCGGTTGCCCAGGGTGGCCTGACTGGCCTCGAACACCGCAATCAGGCTGCGGATGGTGGTACCCGGCGAGGAGACCGGGTGCGAGACGCTGGCATCCACAGGACACACACTTTCTTCACCGGCCAGCGGTTCGCGGATGATGCCACTGAAAAAGGACGAGGCCGCGCCATTGGGCTTGCCCGGCCGCACGGTCACCGTCATCAGACGGGCTGAGCGGCCGTCGATGAAGCCCTTGCGGGTGTGATCGGCAATCAGGTACTCGAGCATCAACTTTTGAGTGCCGTAGGAGGTCTGTGGTGAGGGCAGGGTGGTGTCGGTCACCAGCGCGGGCATCGGTTGGCCCGCATAGGGACCGAAGACCGCCACCGAGCTGGCAAAAACAAAGCGGGAGGCCTTGCCTGACCGACGGATGCTGTCAAGCAGCAGTCGGGTGCTGTCGAGGTTGGAGCGCAGGCCCAGATCGAAATCGAGTTCGCACTCGCCCGAGACCGCCGAGGCCAGATGGAACACGCCGTCAAAGCCGCTGCACAGCATCTCGCCTTGCTCGAGCATGGGCCCGGCATGACTCCTGACGCGCGGGTCGGCCTGCAGATCGGCCGGCGCCGGGAACAGGTCGGCGATGACCAGCTCCCGGACATCGCTGCCGCACAGCTGGCCGCGTCGGAGGATTTCGCGGGCCAGACGGGCCCCGAGGAAGCCGGCACCGCCGGTGACAAGAATGCGCATGGAAGTGTCCTTGCAGGGATGGAGTTCAGTGATTGTCCTTGGGGACGAAGGCGCCGCGCTGGCCGACCAGGAAGTCCAGGTCGGCACCTTCATCGGCCTGCAGCACATGGTCGATGTAGAGTTTCCAGTAGCCAGACTTCAGGGGCGGTTCGGGGGCTTTCCAACGGGACAGCCGGTCCTTGAGCTCCTTGTCGCTGATCAGCAGCTGCAATTTGCGTTCAGGGACGTTGAGCTCGATCATGTCACCGTTTTGCACCACCGCCAGGGGCCCGCCGGCTGCCGCTTCAGGCGCGGTGTGAAGCACGACGGTGCCATAGGCGGTCCCACTCATGCGGGCGTCGCTGATGCGCACCATGTCGGTGATGCCCTTGCGCAGCACCTTGGGCGGCAGGGGCATGTTGCCCACCTCGGCCATGCCCGGGTAGCCCTTGGGCCCGCAATTCTTGAGCACCAGGATGCAGGTTTCGTCCACATCCAGGTTTTCGTCGTCGATGCGCTTGTGGAAATCGTCGCTGTCCTCGAATACCACCGCGCGGCCGGTGTGCACCATCAGGGCCGGCGTGGCCGCGCTGGGCTTGATCACCGCGCCACGCGGTGCGAGGTTGCCGCGCAGGATGGCGATACCGGCTTTATCCTTGAAGGGCTGCTCAAAGGACTTGATGACACGCGGATCGTAATTTTCAGCCGTGGCGATATTTTCGGCCACGGTTTTGCCGCTGACGGTGACGATGTCGGTGTGCAGCAGGTGCCGGATTTCCTTCATCACCACCGGCAGGCCGCCGGCATAGCAGAAGTCCTCCATCAAATGCTGGCCCGAGGGCTGCAGATTGAGCAGGCAGGGCATTTCGCTGCCCAGACGTTCGAAATCGTCCACCGTCAGCTTCAGCCCCAGTCGGCCAGCAATGGCGATCAGATGGATCACGGCATTGGTCGATCCCCCAATCGCGGCCAGGGTGCGAATGGCGTTTTCAAACGCCTGAGGGGTCAGGACCTGGCTGATGGTCTGGTCGGTATGCACCATCTCGACAATGCGGCGACCCGCTTCGCGGGCCAGTACATTGCGCCGCCCATCCACGGCCGGGTAGGCGGCATTGCCCGGCAGGCCGATGCCCAGGGCCTCGACCATGCTGGCCATGGTGCTGGCCGTGCCCATGGTCATGCAGTGACCGTGGCTGCGGTGCATGCAGCTCTCGGCTTCGAAGAAATCCTGCAGCTTGAGAGTGCCGGCGCGGACCTGCTCGCTCATGCTCCAGACGCCCGTGCCCGAGCCGAGTTCCTGGCCGCGCCATTTGCCATTGAGCATGGGGCCGCCCGAGACGCCAATCGTGGGCAGGCCTGCGCTGGACGCCCCCATCAGCAAACTGGGCGTGGTCTTGTCGCAACCCATCAGCAGCACCACGCCGTCGATCGGGTTGCCGCGAATGCTCTCTTCCACGTCCATGCTGGCCAGGTTGCGGTAGAGCATGGCGGTGGGCCGCAACAGGGTTTCGCCCAGCGACATGACCGGGAATTCGAGCGGAAAACCACCGGCCTCATAGACGCCGATCTTGACCTGCTCGGCCAGGGTGCGGAAATGGGAATTGCAGGGGGTCAGCTCGCTGAAGGTGTTGCAGATCCCGATCACCGGCCGTCCATCAAATTGGTCGTGTGGCACGCCCTTGCCCTTGACCCAGCTGCGGTAGGCAAAACCGTCGCGGTCCTGGCGACCAAACCATTGCTGCGAGCGCAGCTCGGAGGGCTTCTTGCGTGCGGGGGTGCTCATGATGGAATCGTGCAGGGAGTTGCAATCGTATGATGATAGGGAAATCCCCGCATTTGGGAAGTCCCTGCGGCGACCCTGCAGCCCCAAGCGCTGCAATCGAGGGTTTTTCCCAAGGTGGTGAGCCTGCACCATTCATCATATGATTCGACGGCATCAGGCACCCACATGGTCAAGAACATTCACGGGCACACATTGGACACACTGGGTCAGGCTGTGTTGTCGGGCCGTTACCCGGTAGGTTCGAGCCTGCCGCCCGAACCCCTGTTGTGCGAATCCCTGGGCGTGAGCCGGACCGTGGTTCGCGAGGCGATCAAGTCGCTGGTGGCCAAGGGCCTGCTGGTGACCGGACCCAAGCGGGGAACCCGGGTGTTGCCGGATCTGGACTGGAACTGGTTCGATCCCGATGTCATTGCCTGGCAGGTCCACACCGGTCTGAGCGCCGACTTCATGCGTGATTTGCAGGAGTTGCGCATGGTGGTGGAGCCAGCGGCGGTCCGGATGGCTGCAACCAAGGCCACCGAGCAGGACATTCAGGCCCTGGAGACTGCGTTTGAAGGCATGAAACGGGCGGTCGAGCAGGGCGGCGACTACGTGACCCATGACCTGCGTTTCCACCAGGGGCTCCTGGAGGCTTCGCACAACCGTCTGCTGGTGCAGATGGGGCGCGCCCTGAGCGCCTTGCTGCGCACCAGCTTCGAGATTTCCACCCGGATCAAGGACGGTCCCAGAAGCTCCTTGCCCCTGCACCGTGCGGTGCTCGATGCCGTGATTGCCCACTCGCCGGTCAAGGCCGAGCGCGCCCTGATGGTTCTGATCCGGGGGGCCAATGCCGATATCGACCAGGTGCTGGCCTCACGTCATAAGTTGCCGCGCGTGGCCGGTCGGCCCAGCCGTCTGGTGGGGCGTCACCTCGCGCAGGCATGAGGGAGCGGCGATGCAACGCATGATCCATCTTTTTTTCAAGTTGCTGGAACTGTTGATCGTGGTCTGCCTGGTGGCCATGGTCATCATGGTCTTTGGCAATGTGGTGCTGCGCTACACCATGAACTCGGGCATCCTGATTTCCGAGGAAATGTCGCGCTACTGCTTTATCTGGCTCACCTATATCGGTGCCATGGTGGCCATGCGCGAGAAAGGACATCTGGGTGTGGACACCCTGGTGCGCCGGCTGCCTGTGCTGGGCAAGAAGATCTGCCTGTTTCTGAGCGAATTGCTGATGCTCATGTGCAACCTGCTGTTTTTCCTGGGGACCTGGAAAATGCATGACCTCCAGCTCACCAATGTGTCACCGGTCGTCGGTATTTCAATGATCTGGATCTATGGTGTCGGCTATGTGGTCTCGGTGGTCATGTCCATCATCAACCTGCACATGCTCTGGAAACTGCTGACCGGACGCATTCGGGAAGAGGATTTGGTGGTGGTGGTCGAATCGGAAGATGTTCCTGATCTTGCAACGGCAAGAGCCTCGGGAGCGCAGAAATGACGGTCACCATTTTCGTGCTCAGCCTGATCGGTGCAATGGCCCTGGGCATGCCGATTGCCTATGCCCTGCTGGTCTGTGGTTTGGCACTGATGGGATATCTGGCCGCCACCGGGGTCATCGCCTCGTTTGACAGCCAGATCCTGGCCCAGCGGTTCGTCGATGGGGCCGACAATTTTCCCTTGCTGGCCGTGCCGTTCTTCCTGTTGGCCGGCGAGTTCATGAACGCCGGCGGTCTGAGTCGGCGCATTGTGAACATGGCCATGGCCTGGGTCGGCCATTTTCGAGGTGGTCTGGGCTATGTGGCAGTCATGGCCGCCATCATCATGGCCTCCCTGTCGGGCTCGGCCGTGGCGGACACGGCAGCACTGGCGGCCTTGCTGATTCCGATGATGCGCAAAGCAGGCTACAACGTCGGCCGTTCGGCCGGCCTGATAGCGGCCGGGGGGATCATTGCCCCGGTCATCCCGCCATCGATTGGGTTCATCATCTTCGGTGTGGCGGCCAATGTGTCGATCACCAAGCTTTTCCTCGCCGGTATCGTGCCGGGCATCATGATGGGGCTGGCCATCGGCATTGCCTGGTGGTGGGTGGCGCGCCGCGAACAGGTGCAGGCCGCGCCGCGCATGGGCTTTGTCGAGCGGCTGCGTGCCACGCGTGAAGGCCTGCTGGCCCTGGGACTGCCGGTGTTCATCATTGGCGGCATGAAGTTTGGCGTCTTCACGCCCACCGAGGCGGCGGTGGTGGCCGCCATGTACAGCTTCATCGTCGGCGCCTTCATTTACCGAGAACTGCGTTTCAAGGACCTTTACCGACTGATCCTGACCGCCGGCAAAACCACGGCCGTGATCATGTTCCTGGTGGCGGCGGCCATGGTCTCCGCCTGGCTGATCACTGTGGCCAACATTCCCGCCGAAGTGGCCCGGATGATGACCCCCTTCATGGACAACAAGATTCTGCTCATGTTCATTTTGATGGTGCTGGTGGTGGTGGTGGGTACGGCGCTCGACTTCACCCCTACCGTTCTGATCCTGACCCCGGTGCTCATGCCGCTGGTCAAGCAGGCAGGCATCGATCCCGTCTATTTCGGTGTCCTCTTTATCATGAATAATGCGATCGGTTTGATCACACCCCCTGTAGGCACGGTGCTCAACGTGGTGTGCGGCGTGGCCCGCATCAGCATGGACACGGCCTTCCGGGGCGTCTGGCCTTTCCTGCTGGCCCAGCTGATCGTGATGTTCCTGCTGGTGCTGTTCCCGCCGCTTGTGCTGGTGCCCATGAAGTGGATGCTGAGCTGATTTCCCCCACCCTGTGTTGATTCAATAGGAGACAACCATGTTCAAACGCAGAAATCTCGTGACTTTCCTGGCTGGAGCCCTGCTCATGACAGGCAGTGCGATGGCGCAGTTTGCCGATCGCAACATCAAATTCACCAACGGTGTCAATGAAGACCATCCGGTGGGTGTCGGCGTCAAGAAAATGCAGGAAGTGCTGGCGGCCAAGACCGGCGGCAAAATGAAAATCACCGCATTCTGGGGCGGTTCGGCCGGCGGTGACCTCCAGGCCACCCAGGCCTTGCGGGCCGGGACCCAGGAGATGGTGTGCACCTCCAGCTCGCCGCTGGTGGGCATCATCAAGGAACTGGGAGTGTTCGACCTGCCTTTCCTGTTTGCCAATGAAAAGGAGGCCGATGCGGTGCTCGATGGCCCGGCCGGCAAGTACTTCAATGCCAAGCTTGAAGCAGCCGGGCTCGTCAATCTGGCCTACTGGGAAAACGGCTTTCGCAACCTGACCAACAGCAAGCGTGCGGTCACCAAGCTGGAGGATTTTGAAGGTGTCAAGCTGCGTGTGATGCAGAACAACATCTTCCTGGACACGTTCCGCACCCTGGGCACCAATGCCGTGCCGATGGCCTTCCAGGAGGTGTTCACGGCCCTCGAAACCAAAACCATCGACGGTCAGGAAAACCCCTTCGTCACCATCGAAACCTCCAAGTTCAACGAGGTGCAGAAGTTCCTGAGCGT
>CAYMMK010000064.1:0-15415 GCA_964391575.1 uncultured Limnohabitans sp. | reverse complement strand
CGCCTCTGGCGGTGGCTTATTTCCGGTTTTTGCAACTGGCCCGTGCCGTTCAATCCCTGCCCGACGGGCCGGGTCTTGACGCCAACGAATCTGCCCTGCTCGAGGCGATTGTCATCCACTGGCACGAGGGCCAGCCCATGACGGTACGGGAAGCCATCAGCCTGTCCACGCTCGGCTCACCGGCTACGCTTCACAAGCGGATCACCCGCCTGCGAGGCAAAGATCTCCTGACCACGACCAGCCAGGAGGGTGACCGAAGGGCCAAGTACCTTGTCCCGACCGGTCGAGCTCTGACCTATTTCGGCGATCTCGGTCGATCGCTGCAGTCTGTCGCTTCAAGTGGTGCCTGATGGGGCTTCCCCGGCTGGTTGTCCTTGAGCATTTGCTCTTGATCCTGATCAGCGCTGCATCCTTTTTTGCTTTTTTCACCCTCAATGACTGGATGCTGCAATGGCTGGAGCATTCAGAGCATGTGAACTGGATCTTCCTGCCCGCCGGGGTTCGCCTGTTGATGGTGCTGGTGATGGGTTTTCCCGGCGCGGCGGGGATTGTGCTGGGCACCTGGGCGGTCAGTCTTCAGGATGGGCAATCCTGGTCATTACTGTTGGTGGGCAATGGCCTGATCTCCGGACTGGTGCCCTGGATGGTTCTGCGTTGGGGATGGTCCTGTTTTCACAGTCTCGCGGGCTTGAAACCTGACACACTGTTCGGGCTGGTACTCTCTTATGCCATGCTCAATGCTCTGACGCACCACCTGTTCTGGTGGTGGATCCAGCAGTCACCTCCGTCCGTACTGACGGGCCTGACCGCCATGGCCATTGGTGATGTGGTGGGGGCATTGCTGGTGCTTTACCTGCTCAAGTGGGGGCTTGACCGCTGGTCCCTGCCATCACCGAACCCCCGTTGAGGCCGGACTCAGGCGGGTCGGGCAGAAACAGGGACTGCAGGTCGCTTAAAAAATCAAAACCTTTGGCGGTAGGCCAGACACGCGTCCAATCCCTGTCAATCAGGCCTTGGGCCTGGGCGATTTGCAAACCCTTTTGAATACTGGTCATGGCCAGACCCGTCCGTTCCATGTAATCGGTCAGCGCAAACCCATCTTTCAGGCGCAAGGCATTGAGCATGAACTCGAAGGGTAGATCCTGGCGTGAGACCTCCTGACTCTGGGTAACTGGCGAGCCTTGAAGAGCCTGCTTGATGTACAGGCCCGGCTCGCGGTAGCGCACCTGCCGGATGATCCGATGGGCAAAACTGAGCTTGCCGTGAGCCCCGGCGCCAATGCCCAGGTAGTCGCCAAACTGCCAGTAATTCAGATTGTGGGCACAGGCATGGCCGGGCCGGGCGTAGGCAGACACCTCGTAGCGTCCCATACCCGCCTGCCCGGTTTGTTCGCTCACGTGGTCCATCATGGCGTAAGCCTCATCGTCCTCGGGCAGGGCTGGCGGGTGCCTGGCAAACAGGGTATTGGGCTCGATAGTCAGATGGTAGATGGACAGGTGTGGCGGCTTGAACGACAACGCCATCTTCACATCCTCAGTCAGCTGAGCCAGCGTCTGACCGGGCAAGGCGTACATCAGGTCGAGATTGAAAGTGTCAAAAACTTGTGCGGCTTCTGACACCGCAGCCACAGCCTGGTCGCGGTCGTGGACCCGGCCCAGCGCCTTGAGGTGAGCATCATTGAAACTCTGCACACCGATCGACAGCCGCGTCACACCTGCCTGGCGGAAGTCGCGGAAACGGTCTTTTTCGAAGGTGCCCGGGTTGGCTTCAAGGGTGATCTCGCAGTCCGCCGACAGGCGAAGTCGGGCTCGCAGACCGCCCAGCAACCGGTCGATCGTCTCGGGCGCGAACAGACTGGGCGTGCCTCCTCCAAAGAAGATGGTGTGAACGGTTCGCCCCCAGACCAGCGGCAGGCTGGCCTCCAGATCGGCAAAGAGCGCGTCAATGTAGGTTTCCTGCAGGGATCGCGCATCCTGTGGGCCTCGCCACTCATGCGAATTGAAATCGCAGTAGGGGCATTTCTTCAGACACCAGGGCAGGTGGACATACAGTGACAGCGGTGGCAGTGCTGGCAGCTGCAGCAGGCCCGGACGCATTGCAACCACAGAATCGAGCGGTGTATTCATGGCATGAAACTCACAACCAGCGCTCGCGCATCAAGGTCAGCATCTGCTGGCACGCACGGCCACGGTGGCTGTGGGCGTTTTTCACGGCGACCTCGAGCTCGGCAAAGGTCTTGCCGAATTCGGGGATGAACATGACCGGATCAAAGCCAAACCCGTGATGGCCACGCCGCTCGGTGGTGATTTCGCCGGTGACCCGGCCGACAGCGATCAGCGGTTCCGGGTCATCGGCCGAGCGCAGCGCCACCAGGGTGCTGACCATGGCCGCCCGGCGGTTGGTGACCCCCCGCATTTGCTCGAGCAAGGCCGTCACATTGTTGTCATCGCTTTTTTCATAGCCAAAACGCGTGGCGTAGTACGCTGTGTCCACCCCCGGCTGGCCTCCAAAGGCGTCCACGCACAGGCCGGCATCGTCAGCAATTGCGGGCAAGCCTGAGAGCCTGGAGGCATGCCGTGCCTTGGCCAATGCGTTTTCGATGAATGTACGGAAAGGCTCATCGGCCTCGGGAATCTTCAGATCGGCCTGCCGCACCAGCTCCAGGCCCAAAGGTGCCAGCATGGCCTGCAATTCGGCCAGCTTGCCTTTGTTGTTGGAGGCCAGGACGATCTTCATGGGTTCATTGCCCCGGGGTCTGTTGCAAGGCCAGCTTTTGCAGCTGCACCAGCTCGCCAATGCCTTTTTCGGCCAGCCGCAGCATACGGTCCATCTCGATGCGGGTGAAGGCCACACCTTCAGCCGTACCCTGTACTTCCACAAAATGACCGGCCCCCGTCATGACCACGTTCATGTCGGTATCGCAGGCTGAATCCTCCGGGTAATCCAGGTCCAGCAGGGCCGTCCCGTCCTTGAGACCCACCGAAATCGCAGCCACATGGTCGCGTATCGGCGAGACACTCAGTTTGCCGGCCTTCATCAGCCAGTTGACCGCATCGTACGCGGCCACAAAGGCACCGGTGATGCTGGCGGTGCGGGTGCCTCCGTCCGCCTGCAGCACGTCGCAATCGAGGTGAATGGTGCGCTCGCCGAGTTTTTGGAGGTCAAACACGGCACGCATGGAGCGACCGATCAGACGCTGAATCTCCTGCGTTCGACCACTTTGCTTGCCCCGCGCGGCCTCGCGATCGCCCCGGGTGTGGGTGGCCCGCGGGAGCATGCCGTATTCGGCGGTAACCCAACCTTCGCCGCTGCCCTTCTTGTGGCCAGGCACCTTTTCCTCTACTGACGCGGTGCAAAGCACTCGGGTATGACCGAATTCGATCAGCACCGAACCCTCGGCATGGATGGTGTAGCCACGGGTGATGCGCACCTTGCGAAGCGCATCAGTTGCGCGTCCGGCACGCAGGTAAGTTTGTGTGTTCATGTTCACGGCTCGGCAATCGGGAACGGCGACCTCATAGAGCGCATCGCCTGGGCTTGCGGAGGAGTTTGAGATAATGGGTCGTTTCAGGCTTGCCAGCTCAATCCACCTCGCCGGTGAATACAGGCCTCGCGGCGACAAGCGCCAAGGAAACGCCTCCATGCCAGTTTACAGTATGACCGGTTACGCCAGCGTGCAGCACAGCCTGCCGCAGACCGGTGCCCACGAGGGCCTACCGACGGCCCGGCTCGGCCTGGAAATCAGATCCGTCAACAGCCGCTTTCTGGATCTTTCCTTTCGCCTGCCGGAAGACCTTAGACAACTCGAGCCGGGGCTGCGTGAGCTCGTGACGCGCCATCTGCGCCGAGGCAAGGTTGAAGTGCGTGCCAGCCTGGATACCGGTGCTGGCAGCAGCACCCAGGAACCCTCGGCGCTGATGCTGCAACGCATGGCCGATCTGCAATCCAAGGTGCGCCAGTGGCTGCCCGAGGCCCGCCCTCTGAGCGTGGCTGATGCCCTCAAACTGGCCGCAGGCACCTCGTCAGGACCCACCATTGATGACGATGCCTGGCTCCATCTGGGCCAACAGGCCATTGACGCACTGCGCACGGCCCGTGAGCGAGAGGGGGAGCGCTTGCGGTCCATGCTTGAAGGACATATCGCCCAGTTGCAGGCTCTGGCCGCACAGGCCGAACCCCTGGTCCCCCAGCTGGTCGAACAGCAGCGACAACGATTTCTTGAACGTTGGAAGGATGCGATGGCGCTCAGCGACAACCAGCCCCGGGGTCAGGTTCAGTCCGAAGCGGCCCAGGACCGAGCGCTCAATGAGGCCACCGCCTATGCCATTCGGATTGATGTGGCCGAAGAGCTGACCCGCTTGCGCTCTCACCTGCAGGAACTTGCCCACCTGCTTGTCAAGGGGGGGGAAATCGGCAAGCGCCTGGACTTTCTGATTCAGGAGCTGCACCGTGAAGCCAACACCCTGGGCTCCAAGTCTGCCGTGCTGGAGATGACCCGCATTTCCGTGGACATGAAGGTGCTGATCGAGCAGATGCGCGAGCAAGTCCAGAATATCGAATAACCCGGCCCCACAAGTCACCCATGGATTACCCCGGAAACCTCTTTGTAGTCGCCGCTCCCAGTGGTGCTGGCAAGTCCAGCCTGGTCAAGGCCCTGATGGAGCTCGACAGCCAGGTCCATCCCTCTGTCTCGCACACCACCCGCTCCCCCAGAGGCCAGGAAAAGCATGGGCGGGAGTATTTCTTCGTGTCGCATCCCGAGTTCGATGCCATGATTGAGGCTGACGCTTTTGTGGAATGGGCCCATGTGCACGGCCAGCGTTATGGCACCTCCAAAAAAATGATCGAGGAGCGCATGGCCCAAGGTTCGGATGTCGTGCTGGAGATCGACTACCAAGGGGCGCTGCAGATCAAAAAAATGTATGCCAACGCCGTGCTGATCTTCATCCTGCCGCCAAGCTGGGAAGAATTGCGCTCGCGCCTCGAACGGCGTGGCGAAGACTCGCCTGAGATCATCGAGTTGCGACTGAAAAACGCGGCCGAAGAGCTGGCGCAGGCGCGCGAATTCGACTTCGTTATAATCAACGAAGTTTTTGAACGGGCCCTGTTTGATCTCAAGGCCATTGTTCACGCCCAGCGCCTGCGCTATCTGGCCCAGCGTCGCTCACGGGCAAGCACCTTCGAGGCATTGCATATTGCCTGAACCATCCAGAGGTAACACCATGGCCCGCATTACCGTTGAAGATTGTCTGCAGCAGATCCCCAACCGCTTTCAGCTGGTGCTGGCGGCCACCTACCGTGCCCGCATGCTCAGCCAGGGTCACACCCCCCGCATCGAAAGCAAGAACAAGCCCGGTGTGACCGCTCTGCGCGAGATTGCTGCGGGCAAGGTGGGCCTGGAGATGCTCAAACGGGTCCCCTGATGCCCCCCCGCTGCCTGCGCAAAGCCCCTCTCAAGGGGCTTTTCTGCTTGTGCAGGCCACCCCCGCAGACGGGGCGTTACAGTTGACCCATGCGTGCCAGACTGCCGACCTCGTCTTCCCCGGTGCACCATCAGGTGCCCGGCCCGGCCATGGCCAATGCTGCGGCCGCCAGTTTCGCCGCCCTTGAAATCCGCCTGGATTATTTGAGCGCGGCTGAAGTCGAATCCGTCCGCAGGGCTTACCGCATGGCCGATGAGGCGCATCTTGGGCAGATGCGAAAGAACGGAGAGCCTTACATCACGCACCCTATTGCCGTGGCAGCGCTGTGCACCGAGTGGAAACTCGATGCCCAGGCCCTGATGGCAGCTCTTTTGCACGACACCCTGGAAGATTGCGGCATCACCAAACCCGAGCTGATCGAACGGTTCGGCGTACAGGTTGCGGAGCTTGTGGACGGACTGACCAAGCTCGACCGGCTGGAGTTCAATACCCGTGAGGAAAACCAGGCCGAATCGTTCCGCAAGATGCTGCTGGCCATGGCCCGGGATGTCAGGGTCATCCTGATCAAGCTGGCTGACCGCACCCACAACATGCGCACGCTGTCGGACATGCCACGCAGCAAGTGGACACGCATTTCCTCTGAAACCCTGGAAATCTACGCGCCCATTGCACACCGCCTGGGCCTGAACCAGATTTACCGTGAATTGCAGGAACTCTCATTTCGCCACCTGATGCCCTGGCGGCATGCAGTGCTGTCCAAAGCCGTCTCCCGCGCCCGCAGCCGGCGGCGGGATCTGATCCAGAAAGTCCAGGCGGAAGTGGAGGCGGCCTTTGCCCAGGCCGGTCTGCAGGTGCGCATCAGTGGACGCGAGAAAACGCTTTACTCCATCTACCGCAAGATGGACAGCAAACACCTGAGTTTTGCCCAGGTGACCGATATTTACGGTTTCCGACTGATCCTGCCGCAACTGATCGACTGCTACACCGCCCTGGGTCTACTGCACCAAATGTACAAACCGGTGCCCGGCAAGTTCAAGGACCATATCGCCATTCCCAAGGTCAATGGCTACCAGTCCCTGCACACCACCCTGGTGGGACCCGCGGGTGTGAATATCGAGTTCCAGATGCGCACCGAGACCATGCACCTGGTGGCTGAGGCGGGTGTGGCCGCCCACTGGCTTTACAAGGCTCATGCCAGCACCAGCGCCCAGGCCGAGAGGCTGGGTGCCCAATGGCTGCAGTCCCTGCTGGACATCCAGAACGAAACCCGTGATGCTGCCGAGTTCTGGGACCATGTCAAGGTCGATCTGTTCCCGGACGCGGTGTACGTCTTCACACCCAAAAGCCAGATCATGGCCCTGCCCCGCGGGGCCACGGTCGTGGACTTTGCCTATGCCATTCACAGCAGTGTGGGTGACCATGCCGTGGCTGCACGCATCAACGGCGATCAGGTCCCTTTGCGCACCGAACTGCACAACGGTGATGTCGTCGAGGTCATCACCGCGCCGGTCTCCTCGCCCAACCCGGCCTGGCTGGGTTTTGTGCGCACAGGACGCGCCCGGTCCAAGATCAGGCACCACCTCAAGACCATGGCACAAAGCGAATCCACACAGTTGGGTGAAAAGCTGCTGGGCCAGGCCTTGCGGGCCGAGGGTATCGAGCGACTTCCTGGGGATGCACCTGAACTGCAATCACTGTGGGACAAGTTGCTGCGGTTTACCGGCAACAAAAGCCGCTCCGACCTGCTGATGGACATCGGTCTGGGCAAACGTATCGCGAGCATCGTTGCCAAGCGCCTGGTCGCCTTGCTCGGTGACATCGGCCAGAAACCGGATGCGTTGCTCCTGACAAGAGAACGCTTCACTTCGCACGAAACCATTTCGCAAGGCGCCATCACCTTGGACGGCAGCGAGAATGCATCGGTTGTTTATTCGCGATGCTGCCGACCGATACCCGGCGACGATATCGTCGGCTATCTGGGACGTGGTGAAGGTCTGGCAGTCCACACCAGCGAATGTGCCAGTGCCCGCAAACTGCAGCAAAAGGACAGCGAGCGCTTCATCGGCGTGGAGTGGTCCGATGAGCCGGTACGAAGCTTTGAAACCGGCATTGAAGTCGTGGTGGTCAACGGCAAGGGCGTGCTGGCCCGCGTGGCCAGTGCCATTGCCACTGGTGAGGCCGACATTGTCCGGGTGGACATGGGCCAGGAGCTCAATCAGGACGCCGTCGACCTTCGATTCATTCTTGCAGTCCACAATGCCCAGCACCTGCAGTCGGTGTTGCGCCAACTGCGCCGAACACCCTCGGTGATCCGCGCCGAACGACTGCCCAACGCCGGTTGAAGAGAACCCTGTCCGTTTGCGTCAGGCACCGCCTGAGGGCGCAGGGTACTTCACTTGCAGCACTTCAATATCGAGTACGCCCTGCGGCGTGACCAATCTGAGCTGATCACCTACGCGGGCCTTGAGCAGCGTTCTGGCCACAGGCGATACCCAGCTGACCTGATGCTGCAGGGCGTCAGCTTCATCAATACCCAGGATGGTCACGGTCTGCGTAAACCCCTGAGGCAGCGAGTAAGTCACCGTGGCACCAAAGAATATCTGCTCGCTACCGTGGTGGACAGCCGGATCCACCACTTGGGCAGTTTCCAGGCGGCGGGTCAGGAACCGCACGCGCCGGTCGATTTCACGCAGGCGCTTTTTGCCATACAGGTAATCGCCGTTTTCCGAACGATCGCCATTGCTGGCGGCCCAATGCACCACTTCAACCACCTTGGGCCGCTCATGGTCGATCAGTTCGAGCAATTGGGCTTTGAGGCGGGCGTATCCGCCCGGCGTCATGTAGTTGCGACTGCCCGACGGCAGTTGCGGCAGATCAGGTTCGTCTTCGTCGAGGTCAGTCTCTTTGGTGAAGGCCTTGCTCATGCGGGAACCCACCAGTAAAAAAGCCTGCAAACTGGTTGCAGGCTTTTGGAAAAGTGGCGCGGCTGGCAGGATTCGAACCCACGACCCCTTGGTTCGTAGCCAAGTACTCTATCCAACTGAGCTACAGCCGCACGAGACGGGCATCATAGCACAGGTTAACCCTCTTATTGCCATTGCAGCGCCGCTGCATCGTTGGCAAAGATGGGTGAACTGGACCAGACCCCCTTGAGTCCTGAACGGTACACCGCCACATTGGAGGGGTTGAAAATGAACACGTTGACAGCGTCGTTGGCAATCATCCGCTGGAGGTCGCCAAACAGTTTGGTGCGCTCCTTGCGGTCGGTGGTCGACGAGTGCTTGGCTGCCAGGTCCCGGAAGGCCTTGCTGTCGTAGCCCCAGTAGTACTGCGGGTTGGTGTAGGCCATGTAATCGAGCGGCTCGACATGGTTGATGACCGTCAGGTCAAAGTTCCCCTTGAAAGTGCCCCCCAGCCACTGGGCCCATTCGACGTTTTCGATCTTGGCATTGATGCCCACCTTGGCCAGCTGGGCCGCCAGAATCTCGCCGCCCTTGCGTGCATAGGGCGGTGGCGGCAGGGTGAGCGTGACGTTGAGGGGCGTCTGGACACCGGCCTCCCTGAGCAGGGCCTTGGCCTTCTCGGGATCGTGGGGATACAGGCCGGTCAGATCGACATAGCCGGCGTCGGTCGGTGCCATGTGGCTGCCGATCGGCTTGGCGAGGCCTTCATACACCCCATCGATAAAGGCCTTGCGGTCGATCGCATGCGAAAGAGCACGGCGAACACGCACGTCATCAAAGGGTTTGCGCTTGTTGTTGATGGTCATGATGCCCTTGCCGGCGGTGCTTCCGGACTCGACCACAAACCGCTTGTCCGTCTGAAACTGCTTGAGACTCTGGAACGCGCCAAAACGGGGCATGCCGTCAATGTCGCCGGCCAGCAGAGCAGCAACCTGGGCGGCAGGGTCGTTGATGAATCGGAATGTGACCCGCTTGATCTTGACCTTGCCGGCATCCCTGAATCCGTCCCACTTGGTCAGAGTGATGGCCGAGCCCTTGGCCCAGTTTTGCAGGGTGTATGGCCCGGTTCCCACCGGCTTGGTGGCGGCACTGTCAGCACTGCGAGGGTGAAGGATCACAGCCGTGTTCTCGCCCATGCGGAAAAGGAAATTGCCATCAGGTTTGTCCAGGACGATCACGACGGTGTGGGCATCCGGTGTGGCAATGTGGCTGATGTTGTTGAAGACGGCCGCCTTGGCCTTGTTGGTGCTTTTCTCACCCTTGGCGCGCTCGAAACTGAATTTGACTGCGGATGCATCGAAGTCGGCTCCGTCATGGAACTTCACCCCTTTGCGCAGCTTGAAGGTGAAGGCCTTGCCATCGGCGTCCATGGTCCAGCTCTCGGCCAGCAAAGGGCCCACCGAGCCATCAACATTGATCCGGGTCAGACCCTCCAGGATGTTGTAGTGGACCACTTCGCCAATGGCCGCGGCTGGGGCCATGGTCGGGTCCAGGCTGGTGGGCTCAAGAATCATACCTAGCACCACTGCATCCTTGCGCGCTTGTGCCTGGGCAGGCCCGGCAGACACCGCAAGCAGGGCTGCCGTCAGCAATGCGGTGGTGCAGGCCACGGCCTGGCGACGGGTCAGTGCAAAGAAATCAGACTTCATGGGGACTCCTTGTTGAGCAATCATGGGGGCTGCAGCCTGCCGGGGATGGCCTCCAGCAGGGCCCGGGTATAGGCTTGGCGGGGCTGCTCGAGTAACGGACCCGCAGGCCCTTGCTCGACCACCTGGCCGCCTTGCAGCACCAGCAAATCGTCGCACATCAGCCTGACCACGGCAAGGTCATGACTGACAAATAGGTAACTCAGGCCGTGGCGCTGCTGCAACTCGAGCATCAGGTTGAGCACCTGGGCCTGCACCGACACATCCAGGGCACTGACCGGTTCATCGGCCACGATCAGGGCCGGGCGCGTAATCAGGGCGCGGGCAATGGCTATGCGCTGACGCTGCCCTCCGGAGAACTCGTGCGGATACTTGTCCAGATCGCCGCTGCGTAATCCGACCTCGGCCAACGCCTGTTGCGCACGTTCACGCAGCTGTCTTCGCCCAAGGACACGCCCAGTGCTGCGGTCAGGCAGCATGTGCAGGGGTTCGGAGACGATCTCGACCACTTTCTGGCGGGGGTCCAGCGAGCCGTAAGGATCCTGGAACACCATCTGGAATTCACGTCGCATGACCTTCAACGACATGGCGGACTGCGCATGCAGATCCTCGCCCCTGAAAAGCACCTGCCCCTCGGTGGGCCTGTCAAGGGCCATGACCAGGCGGGCCAGGGTTGATTTGCCCGAACCGGACTCGCCGACCACACCCAGTGACCGGCCGGCCTGCAGGTCAAAGCTGACTCCCTGCAGTGCCACCAGTTCGGCCGCCGGTGCCAGAAAACTTGCACGTGGCAAGGTGAATCTGCGCCCCAGATCGCGCACCTGCAGCAATGCGCGAGGACTCATGCGTCGCTCCAGTAGGGGCATGCGACCCTGTGCGGGACTCCCGGGTCCTGCGGGCGGGGTTCTATCGTGAGCCAGGAGGGCGTCTGACGGGCACAGCTGTCACGGGCTATTTCGCAACGGCCCGCAAAAGTACATCCTTCTGGCAAATCAATAAGCTCGGGCACATGCCCGGCGATGGTGCGCAGCCGCGTACCCCGTGGGAGATCCAGCCGGGGACGTGCTGCAAACAACCCCCGGGTGTAGGGATGGGCCGCATTCCGGAACAGGTCGTCCGTGCCAGCGTGCTCGACCGCTGTGCCGCCGTACATGACCATCACCTGTTCCACTCGGTCACGCATCAGTCCCAGGTCATGGCTGATCAACAACAATCCCATGCCGTCCTCGCGCACCAGCTGACCGATCAGGTCCAGTACTTCCTTTTGTACCGTCACATCCAGGGCCGTGGTGGGCTCATCGGCGATCAGCAGGTCCGGACCGCAGGCCAGGGCCATGGAAATCATCACCCGCTGGCGCTGCCCGCCCGAGAGTTGATGGGGATAGGCATCGAGCCGTTCACGGGCGCGAGGCAACTGCACGCGCTCGAGAAGCGACAAGGCCTGCTCACGCGCTGCTGGTGCGTCCATGCCCAGATGCAGTCTCAGTGGTTCTGCGATCTGTTGTCCAATGGTGTGCAGGGGATTGAGCGCGGTCATGGGCTCCTGAAAGATCATGGCCATCCGGGCGCCGCGCAGGGTGCACAGCTGATCTTCCCCCAGGGCAGTCAGATCCTGCCCCTGCAAGCGGATGGCACCTGAAACTTCGGCACTCTCGGGCAACAGGCCCATGATGGCCAAAGCTGTGAGGGACTTGCCACAGCCGCTTTCGCCAATGAGCCCCAAGGTCTGGCCTCGAGCCAGCCTCAAGGACAGGTCGCGGATCGCATGGGCCCTGCCGCGCACCGTCGGCAGGTACACATTGAGGTTTTCCAGCTCGAGCAAAGGCGCAGATGGATTGACCAGGACGCTCATCGCTGCCTCGACAGTTTGGGGTCCAGAAGGTCACGCAGACCATCGCCCATCAGATTCAGACCCAGCACCGCCATGGCAATCGCTGCCCCGGGCCACACGGCCAGCAAAGGTGCCTGGAACATCTGCATCTGCGCCTCGTTGAGCATGCGACCCCAGCTGGGCTGGGGGGGCTGAGTGCCCAGCCCCAGGTAAGACAGGGCCGCCTCGGCCAGGATGGCAATGGCAAACTGGATGGTGCCCTGCACGATCAGTACATTGGCCACATTGGGCAGCACATGGTCGCGTGTGATGCGCCAACGCCCCTTGCCGGCTGCCCGGGCTGCCAAAATGAAATCGCGCGACCATACCGTCATTGCGGCACCGCGCGAAATTCGCGCAAACACGGGAATGTTGAAGATGCCGATGGCGGTGATGCTGACGACCAGACCAGGTCCGTAAATGGCCGTCAGCATGATGGCCATGAGCAGGGCCGGAAAGGCAAATGCAAAGTCCGAGGCCCGCATGATGACCTCGTCAAGCCAGCCTCCATGCGCTGCTGCCAGCAGTCCCAGGGATGCGCCCATACCCAGCCCGATCCCCACGGCGATGAAGCCTACCAGCAACGAATTCTGGCTACCCACCAGCAACAGTGAAACCACATCGCGGCCCAGGCTGTCCGTACCGAGCCAGTGTTGGGCACTGGGCGGAGCCAGCTTGTTGGCAATGTCGATCTCGGCCACGGGCCAGGGGGTCCAGAGCCAGGAGAGGGCCGCGCTGCATACCAGCACCAGCACCAGCACGGCGCCGATGGCAAAGCTTGGGTGCCGCCACGCCCTGCGCCAACCCGGGGCTTGAGGGTTGGGCTCAATCGCCATGGGAGCGCCCTTCCAGCCGAGGATCAATCCAGACGTACACCAGATCAACCAGCAAATTGATCAGGATCACGATGGCCGCAAGCAGCAACACCACATCACGCACCACCACCAGATCGCGGTTGGCAATGGCCTGAAAAATCAGACGGCCGATGCCGGGCAAGACGAACACATTCTCGACCACGATGGCCCCGGTGATGAGGTTGCCGAATTGAAGCCCCATCACAGTGACCACCGGAATCAGGGCATTGCGCAAAACATGGCGCCACAGCACCTGCCGGCGGTCGAGCCCCTTGGCGCGGGCGGTTCGCACAAAGTCCTCGCGCATGCACTCGAGCACCGCCGATCGGGTCACACGCGCCAGAATGGCCGTCTGCACTGCCGCCAGCGCCAGCGCTGGCAACAGCAAGGATTTGATGGCCTCGAATACAGAGCCACCGGCCTCTTCGGTCCAGCCTGGAAAACCTCCTGCATTGACCCAGCCCAGTTGCACTGCAAAGACCAGAATCAACAGGATGGCGAGCCAGAAATTGGGCACGGACAGGCCCAATTGGCTGAGCGTCATGATGCCCACATCGCCCGCCCGGTTTTGCCGGGAGGCCGCATAGACCCCCAGCACCAGAGCCAGCACCACTGTCAGGGTCATGGCCATCACTGCCAGGGGCAGGGTGACCAGCAGGCGCTCGGCAATCAGTTCGGCAGTCGGGGTTTCGTAGGCAATGCTCAGCGCAGTCTGGCCCTGTATCAAGCCCAGCACCCACTGTCCGTACCGTTGCCAGGCGGGCCGATCGAGACCAAGTTTTTGCTCCATGGCCTGCAAGGATTGCGCTGTGGCCGTCTCGCCCAGAATCACCTGAGCGGCGTTGCCCGGCAGCATCTCGAGCACGGCAAACACCAACAGCGAAGTCACCGCCAGGGTGATCAAGAAACTGGCCAGTCTGCGCAAAACAGAAAACAACACGGGCTTGGCCTAAGATGATGCGAATTCAACGCTGGGTGCAAGTCGATGAAAACCATTGTAAACAGGGCTGGCGGATCCCTGGTGGACCTTGAAGGTTTGTGGATCGGACAGCATGAAATGTCGACCCGGCTGACCGGCTGTTCGGTGGTGGTGGCGCCCCAGGGGGCGGTGTGTGCGGTCGATGTGCGTGGCGCAGCGCCCGGCACACGCGAAACCGACTTGCTCGATCCGTCCAACCTGGTTGACAAGGTGCATGCCGTCATGCTTTGCGGGGGCAGCGCCTACGGCCTGGCGGCCGCCTCGGGTGCCATGCAGTGGCTCGAGGAACAAGGCCTGGGGCTTGAGACCGGCTTTGGACGGGTGCCCATCGTCCCGGCAGCCGTCCTGTTTGACTTGCCTCTGGTGCGAGAGGGTGACGATCCGTGGGCCCGACCCGATGCGGCCTGCGGCTATGCCGCCTGTGCTGCAGCGTCCCGGCAGGCCCCTGGCAGCGGCAATGTCGGTGCGGGCGCCGGAGCCACGGTCGGCAAATTGTTCGGTGCGGATCGGGCCATGAAAGGTGGCATTGGTCATGCCTTGGTCCAGGCGGGCCCCTGGCAGGTGGGCGCCATGATGGCCTGCAATGCGGTGGGCGATGTGGTGGACCCTGGCAGCGGGCGCATCCTCGCGGGCGCTCGCACGGCCGATGGAGCAGCCTTGCTCGGGACCGAGCGCGCATTGCTGGCCGGCGAGAGAAGTTTGCGCCCCCTGCCCGGCACCAACACCACCATCGGGGTGGTGGCCACCAATGCACGTCTGGACAAGGCCCAGGCCCGACGCCTGGCCGTCAGCGCCCACGACGGGCTGGCCCGCTGCATCCGCCCGGTCCACACCATCCTGGATGGCGACACGGTCTTTGCCCTCGCCACAGGCACGGAAAACACCAGTCCCGACGCCTTGCTGCTGGGCGTGATGGCCGCAAAAGCGACCTGCCAGGCCCTGATCGCCGCGGTGTCGGCTGCCAACACAGTTCTTACAATCCGGGGGCTTTGTCCGGCCGCCAGCGATATGCCAGAGACCTGATCTTTCCCCACTGAGCCAACTTTACAACATGAATTTCCGCGATTTTCTTCAGTCGATCATGCTGATTGGTGCAATGGCCGGCGGCCTCATTTTGTTGGCCCTTGTCAACGAGCATTTGCTGTGGGCTACCGAGGTGACCGCGGGCGTACACTGGATCTATCTGCCGGCCGGTCTGCGCATGTGCTTTGTGTTGTTGCTGCCGCTGCAGGGCACTCTGGCCATTTTTCTGGGCAGCCTGTACATGGCTTCGCGGGATCCATCGCTTGACGCTGGGTTGGTCTGCGTCAACGCTGCCGTCACTGCCGCTGGGCCGATCCTGGCGCAAATGGTGGCACGGCACTGGATGGGCTTGCACGCCAACCTGGACAATCTGTCTGCCAGACGCTTGTTGAGCCTGGCGATCGTTTTCGGATCGTTCAGCACGACCCTGCACCAGGCCTTTTTTGCGGCTTTGGGCCGGCAACCGGCTTTCATGTCGATGTGGGTGGGCGATACCGTGGGCTGCTTGCTGTGCCTCTACATCTTCAAGGGACTGTTCCATGCATGGCAACGCCGAGCATGCCCAGTAAGGCATGCCACGAAGGTCTGAACAGTAGGTGGCTTTGGAAATGCTGGTAGGGCGTGCTGGGCTCGAACCAGCGACCAAAGGATTATGAG
>CAYMMK010000063.1:13931-15623 GCA_964391575.1 uncultured Limnohabitans sp. | reverse complement strand
AGAGGAGCGCCCCATGAGCGATACCCAGCAACGCATCGACGAACTCGTCAAAGGCCATGACATCGTGCTGTTCATGAAAGGCAGTGCGAGCTTTCCCATGTGCGGCTTTTCTGGTCGTGCCGTACAGATCCTCAAGGCCTGCGGTGTGGACACCAAGGGCCTGAAGACGGTGAATGTGCTCGATGACGCCGAGATCCGTCAGGGCATCAAGGAATACAGCAACTGGCCCACGATCCCCCAGCTCTATGTCAAGGGCGAGTTCGTTGGCGGCTCGGACATCATGATGGACATGTACGAGTCAGGTGAGCTGCAGCAGGTGATTTCCGGCAAGGCTTGATCGTTCTTCAGCATGGTCATCCAGCCACCCTCGGGTGGCTTTTTCTATATGCCGTGAAAAGAGCATGCACCATTGCTGTTTGAGTTGCGGGGTCAATCGACCTCGACCAGCCACAGGCGCTGCGCCGCCAGCACCGCCCGAGGGTAGGCCGCCTGCCCACGCGAGCCGTTGTAACGGCCCAGGGCCATGGAGAGGTCGCCGGCTTCGCGGTCCATGTAATGGCGCAGGATCACGCAGCCAAAGCGCAGGTTGGGTTGCAGTTGAAACAGCAGACGCTCGTCACCGTCGCCGATCAGGTGGCTCCAGAAGGGCATGACCTGCATATAGCCGCGGGCGCCGGCGCTGGACAGGGCGTATTTGCGGAATGCACTCTCGACCTGGATCAGGCCAAGGACCAGCGACAGTGACAGGCCAGCCCGTCGCGCTTCGTACCAGAGGGTCTGCAAGAACTCCTGCCGGTCATCCGGATGCGATTTGTAGCGGACCAGACGCCCACTGGACTGTTGCAGCCAGCGGTGGTAGTCCTGCTGCTGCGCCGGGCTGCCGAGCACAGGTTGGGGTGGCTCGCCGCCGCCAGCCACCGAGGCGCTGAGCGCAGTCCGCACCGCATCGGCCAGCGGCTCTTCAAGCTGGCGACCGGCCAGGGCCATGCCGCAGCCCAGAGCCAGTGGCGCGCAACCCGCCAGCTGCAGCGCCCACCGTCGGCTGACCCCTCGGTGCATCGGGTCAGACCGTGAGACGGCTCCGCACATGCGCCACCACCTCGGCCACAATCACCTTGCTGGCCTCGGCGTCACGGCGGTGCTGGTACTCGACCACACCGTCTTTCAGGCCCTTGTCGCCAATGGTGACGCGGTGCGGCACACCGATCAGCTCCCAGTCGGCGAACATGGCCCCCGGGCGCTCGCCACGGTCGTCCAGGATCACGTCCACACCCGCGGCCAGCAGTTCGTTGTAGATGCGCTCGGCTTGCACCTTCACCGCCTCACTGCGGTCGATACCAATGGGGCAGACCACCACGGTGAAAGGGGCGATGGCATCGGGCCAGATGATGCCGCGCTCGTCGTGGTTTTGTTCAATGGCTGCAGCCGGCAAGCGCGTGATGCCGATGCCGTAGCAGCCCATTTCCATGGGTTGCGGCTTGCCGTCTTCGCCCAGGAAGGTGGCATTCATGGCTTTGGAATACTTGGTGCCCAGGTAGAACACGTGGCCAATCTCGATGCCTCGTTCAATGGCCAGCTCGCCTTTGCCGTCCGGCGACTTGTCGCCCGCCACCACATTGCGGATGTCGGCCACCCGATCGGGCTCGGGCAGGTCTCGGCCCCAATTCGCGCCGGTCATGTGGAAGTCCACGT
>CAYMMK010000063.1:0-13865 GCA_964391575.1 uncultured Limnohabitans sp. | reverse complement strand
GCTTGCAGCCGAAGTGGTCTTCGATCTCGGCCAGGCTGGCAAAGCGGAAGCCACCTTCCATGCCCGGCAGCTTGCCAACCTTGACCTCGTTCATGTCATGGTCACCACGCACCAGCATCAGCCACACGGCGCTGTTTTTCACAGTGCCGTCTTCGCCCAGCTCGTCGGTAGCGAGCACCAGCGACTTGACGGTGGTAGACAATGGCACGTTGAGCAGCGCGGCGACTTCTTCGCAGGTGCTCTTGCCGGGCGTGGGGGTCTTGGCCATGGCCTGGGTGGCTGCGCCACGCGGACCGGTGGGAGCCAGAGCTTCGGCCTTTTCGATATTGGCGGCGTATTCGCTGTTCGGGCAATAGACGATGGCATCTTCGCCCGTGGCCGCAATGACCTGGAATTCTTCGGACAGGTCGCCGCCAATCGCTCCGCTGTCGGCCGCCACGGCGCGGTAGCGCAGGCCAAAGCGGTCGAAGATCTTGCGGTAGGCATTGGCCATGACCTGGTAGCTGGCCTGGGCGCCGGCCGGATCCTTGTCGAAGCTGTAGGCATCCTTCATGATGAATTCGCGCCCGCGCATCAGGCCAAAGCGCGGACGGCGCTCGTCTCGGAACTTGGTCTGGATCTGGTAGAGGTTCTTGGGCAGCTGCTTGTAGCTGCGCAACTCCTGACGAGCCACATCGGTGACCACCTCTTCGCTGGTGGGCTGCACGACAAAGTCTCGGCCGTGTCGGTCCTGGATACGCAGCAGTTCCGGGCCCATCTTGCCAAAGCGACCTGTCTCCTGCCAAAGCTCGGCGGGTTGCACCACCGGCATGGTCATCTCGATGGCGCCCGCGCGATCCATTTCCTCGCGCACGATAGCCTCAACCTTGCGGATCACCCGCAGCCCCATGGGCATGTAGTTGTAAATGCCGGCCCCGAGCTTTTTAATCATCCCGGCACGGGTCATGAGCTTGTGGCTGACGATCTCGGCGTCGGCCGGAGCTTCCTTGAGGGTGGAGATAAGAAATCGGGAGGCTTTCATATTCGAAAACGAGGGTTCTAAAGGGTAACCACATCACCACGAACAGGCAGGCCGTGCATAATGGATCCAATTGAAAAATTTGGGGTTGATTATGCTGGATCGGGAAGGCTTCAGGCCCAACGTCGGCATCATTCTGCTCAACCAGAAAAACCAAGTGTTCTGGGGCAAGCGCATCCGTACCCACAGCTGGCAGTTTCCGCAGGGCGGCATTGACCGGGGCGAAAGCCCCGAGCAGGCCATGTACCGGGAGCTCCATGAAGAGGTCGGACTCAAGCCGGAGCACGTGCGCATCGTGGCCCGTACCCGCGACTGGTTGCGCTATGAAGTGCCGGATCGCTACATCCGCCGCGATGCCCGCGGCTTCTACAAGGGCCAGAAACAGATCTGGTACCTGCTGCAGCTGATGGCCCAGGACCATCAGCTTAATCTGCGTGCCACCGATCACCCGGAATTTGACGCCTGGCGATGGAACGACTATTGGGTGCCCTTGGATGTGGTTGTGGAATTCAAGCGGGGGGTCTACGAAATGGCCCTGACCGAGCTGGCCCGCTACGTCCCCCGGCAGGAACGGAACAACCGTTTTCTGCGCAGCGGCGGATCGCGTATCGGCCGCCCCGGCATGCCGGGCGATCTGGGGCCGGGTGCGGTGCGGCCGGCCCATTTCGAGCTGCCTCCCGGGGCCAGCTTCGACCCCAATCCGCAGGGCTGAACAGAAGTGTCCGTGCGGACTCAGCGGCCGGTCACAATCAAGTTGTCCCGATGGACCATTTCGGGTTCTGCGGTGTAGCCCAGCAGGCTTTCAAATTCATGCGAGGGCTTGCGGCACAGCAAGCGGGCTTCCGCCGCCGCGTAATTGGCCAGACCGCGCCCGAGCTCGATCCCCTGGGGGTCGCGAATGGCAATCACATCACCGCGTGAGAAGTCGCCCTCCACGCCCAACATGCCAATAGGCAACAGGCTTTTGCCCTCGCTGCGCAATTTGTGTGCGGCGCCGGCATCCACCACAACCGCCCCCTTGAGTTGCAAGTGATCTGCCATCCACTGCTTGCGCGCCTGCTGCTTGGCGGTTTGGGCGACCAGCAGCGTACCGATCACCTCGCCCCGGGCGGCCCGCAGCAGGGCATCGGGCTCACGCCCCCAGGCAATCAGGGTGGAGGCTCCGGAACCCGCGGCGCGGCGTGCAGCCAGAATTTTGGTGATCATGCCACCCTTGCCAATGCTGCTGCCGGCCCCGCCAGCCATGGCCTCCAGGGCAGGATCGCCGGCACGGGCCTCATGCACAAATGTCGCCGAGGGGTCTTTTCGCGGATCGGCGGTGTACAAACCCTTCTGGTCGGTCAGGATCACCAGCAAATCAGCCTCGACCAGATTGGCCACCAGGGCACCGAGCGTGTCGTTGTCACCGAACTTGATTTCATCATTGACCACCGTATCGTTTTCGTTGATGACCGGCAGCACCCCGTGCTGCAGCAAGGTGTAGAGGGTGGAGCGGGCATTGAGGTAGCGCTCTCGGTCGGCCAGATCGGCGTGGGTGAGCAGAACCTGCGCGCTGCCCATGTTGTTCTCGCGCAGCTTGGTCTCGTACATCTGCGCCAATCCCATCTGTCCGACCGCAGCTGCAGCCTGCAGTGCGTGGACTTCACTGGGACGGGTGTGCCATCCCAGGCGCTTCATGCCCTCAGCAATCGCCCCGCTGGAGACCATGATCACTTCACGCCCCTGTGACACCAGCACGGCCATCTGGCGACACCACTCGCCAATGGCCTGTTCATCGAGACCGCGACCCTCATTGGTCACCAGACTAGAGCCGACCTTGACGACAATGCGTCGGGCCTCACGCAATACGGCTGAAGAAGAAACAGTCATGGGTCAGTCGAAATTCCATCGGATCCGTGGCGTTCATTGCGGCGAGCGCGCGGTAAACCGGGGATCGACATCCACCGGTTCCTGCGCCCGGATCTGTTGCGCCTTGATATGCTGGTAAATGTCCTTGACCAACGATTCACAACCTTCACGGGTGAGTGCCGAAATTTGATAGACCGGCCCCTTGTAGCGCATGCGCCTGACGAAATCGTTGACGCGCTGTTCGCGTTCTCCGGCAGGAACCATGTCGAGCTTGTTGAGCACCAGCCAGCGGGGTTTGGCGTGCAGTGCAGGATCGTATTTCTTGAGTTCGGCCACGATGGCTTTGGCCTGCGCCACGGGGTCAACACCCTCGTCGAAAGGGGCAATGTCCACGATATGCAGCAATAGACGAGTTCGCTGCAAATGGCGCAGGAACTGATGACCCAGACCGGCGCCCTCCGAGGCTCCCTCGATCAGGCCAGGCACATCGGCGATCACGAAACTCTGCTCAGGACCCACGCGCACCACACCCAGATTCGGATGCAGTGTGGTAAAGGGGTAGTCGGCTATTTTGGGGCGGGCATTGGAAACCGCCGTGATGAAGGTCGATTTGCCAGCATTGGGCATGCCCAGCAAACCGACATCCGCCAGCACCTTGAGTTCAAGCCTGAGGCTTTTCCGTTCTCCCGGATGACCGGGGGTCTTCTGCCGGGGCGCGCGGTTGATGGCGCTCTTGAAACGCATGTTCCCGAAGCCTCCGTCACCGCCCTTGGCAATCAAGAGGACTTCGCCAGGTTGCAGCAACTCATAAAGAACCTGACCGGTTTCGGCATCGCAGATCAGGGTGCCTACCGGCATCTTGAGGGTGATGTCATCACCGGCTGCCCCGAACATGTCCGAGCCCATGCCATGCTGTCCCCGCTTGGCCTCGTGCCGTCGGGAATAGCGGTAATCCACCAAAGTGTTGAGATTGGGATCAGCGAGCGCAAACACATGCCCCCCGCGTCCACCATCTCCCCCATTGGGTCCGCCGAACTCCTTGTATTTCTCGTGGCGAAACGAGACGCAGCCATTGCCGCCATCGCCGGCAGCAATGTCGATATAGGCTTCGTCTACGAACTTCATGGCGCTTGCAGTGTATCTGAGGGGGCGATGGGGCCTGTGGCCCGTGACACCGGGAGCCATAAAGCGAAAAGCCCCGACGGGCGGGGCTGCCAGGTGAGTGCGGGGCCGGTTTAAACGACCGGTGTGACGCTCACGGTGTGCTTGTTGAGTTCACCCTTGGTGGAAAACGACACGTGCCCATCAACCAGAGCAAACAAAGTGTGGTCCTTGCCTATGCCCACATTGGAGCCGGCATGAAACTTGGTGCCGCGCTGGCGCACGATGATCGAGCCTGCGTTGATGAGTTCGCCACCAAAGGCCTTCACGCCAAGCATCTTGGGCTTGGAATCCCGTCCATTTCGCGTAGAGCCGCCGCCTTTTTTCTGTGCCATGACCTGTTCTCCTTAGGCAGCGATCGCACCGATCTGCAGTTCGGTGTATTGCTGACGATGACCTTGACGCTTTTGGTAATGCTTGCGACGACGCATCTTGAAAATGCGCACCTTGTCGTGCTTGCCGTGCGCCAAGACCGTGGCTTTGACCGTTGCACCGGACACCAGGGGCGTACCTACCTTGATTTCAGCGCCGTTTCCGACGGCCAGAACCTGGTCGATCACGATTTCCTGGCCAACGTCCGCAGCAATCTGTTCTACTTTAATTTTTTCGCCGGAAGCAACGCGATACTGCTTGCCACCGGTTTTTATGACCGCGTACATGTTAGACCTCATGGTAAAGGATCCCCGGGCCTGTCCCGAAGAGCCTTTGAATATAACATGGATTGCAGGTTTGCACAAATTTTAAGCATCCTGATGCTGCCGTCGCCGAGGTGCTGTTCGTGACCCTCTCTATAATTGGTCATCCACGCAGACGGTTTTTCAGCTTTCCTTGACCGTCGGCGCCTTCACGGAGCGCCCAGTTGTCCACCCTTCCCCCGTCCCCACAGTCGGCGCTCGATCTGGTTACCGCCGACATGCAGGAAGTCGATCGTGTGATTGCACGAAGACTGGACTCTGGCGTGCCTCTGGTTTCACAGGTGGCGCACTACATCATTTCGGCCGGAGGCAAGCGCTTGCGGCCGGTGCTTTTGTTGCTGTCGTGTGGCGCGCTCGGTTACCAGGGCCCCCAGCGTCACAATCTGGCCGCCGTGGTGGAGTTCATCCACACCGCCACCCTGTTGCATGACGATGTGGTCGATGAGTCGACCATGCGCCGTGGCCGGCCAACCGCGAATGAGCATTTTGGCAACCCGGCAAGCGTGCTGGTCGGTGACTTTCTGTACTCGCGTGCCTTTCAGATGATGATCGATGCCAACAGCATGAAAGTCATGCAGGTGCTGGCTGAAGCCACCAATGTGATCGCCGAAGGCGAAGTGCTGCAACTGATGAACATGCATGACGCTTCGCTTGACGAAGAGGCTTATCTCCACGTCATCCGCTCCAAAACCGCCAAACTCTTTGAAGCCAGCGCCCGACTCGGGGCGGTGTTGGCCGGCAGCCCGCCCGACATTGAAGATGCCTGTGCACTGTATGGTCAGTCCCTGGGTACGGCATTTCAGGTGATTGATGATGTCTTGGACTACGAGGGTGAAATTGCCGAAACAGGCAAAAATCTGGGTGACGACCTGCGCGAAGGAAAAGCCACTCTGCCCCTGATCCTGGCCATGCGGCAAGGCACCGCCGAGCAGGCCGGCATCATCCGCGAAGCCATTGAAACCGGCAGTACCGACCGTCTGCAAGAGGTCGTGCGCATTGTGCGCGACACAGGGGCCTTTAAGCTGACCCGCGCCGCTGCGGCCAGCGAAGCCCAACGTGCCATCGACGCCCTCAGGGTTTTACCGGGCAATCCCTACCGCTCGGCCATGCAGGCGCTGGCCGCCCAGCTGCTCGAGCGTCGCACCTGAACGCGGCCATGGAACCCTCCAAACTCAGCCAGCGTCGCGCAGGGCCATCACGGCTGCACGCAGATCCCTCGACCACTGCCGGCGATCCCGCCCGTCGGCAAGTTGCGGCTCACCGAAACACACCACGGCGGTGATGGGATCCGCCGTGAGCGTACGCCAGACCGATCCGACCAAGGTATCGTCTCCGATATAGCAAGGTGCCAGGGACATTTCACCGCTGTGCGAGTCGACAAACCGCAGCGCCATGGGCTGTACCGGTGCGCCTGCGACGATCGCCGATTCGATCAGATTGGCATGAAAAGGCAGGACCTCGCGTCCATCACCAGTCGTGCCTTCAGGGAAAACCGCCACCACATCGCCAGCCTGCATCGAGCAGGCCATGTCCTGCACCATGCGCAGGGCATCGCGCCGGTTGGTGCGCTCGATGTAGAGCGTGCCCGCTCCGGTGGCCAACGCGCCCAACAGAGGCCAGGCTTTGATATCGGACTTTGACACGAAACGGCAATACCGGGCCGCATGAATGACCAAGATGTCCAGCCAGGAGATGTGGTTGCACACCATCAGCGCCGGCCCTTCGGGCACCGGCTGACCGATCACCTGCAGACGAATGCCCCAGATGGCCAGAAACTGGAGCGACCAGGCCTGAACGCGCATTTGGCGTTGCTCGTGTGCCAATTGCGGAAATCGCAGGTAAATGGTCAGCAGCCCCTCCAGCAAATGCCAGAGGCCTCGACCGATTTTCCAGGCAGCCCGGAGCGTTCGCACTTCAGGCCTCAGGGACAGTGAAACCCGGCAGGGCGCAGAACACCCTGATCCACAGACGTGGTGTCCACCGAAACCGCAAGATCATGGGCTTTCAGGACGATTCGAACGCCACATGGCCGCCCACCAGAGTGGCCCTGACCCGGCCCGGGAGTTCATAGCCTGAAAAAGGGGTGCTCTTGCACTGACTGCGCAGACCTTCCTTCGTCACGTACCAATGACCTTCGCTGGAGAGGACCACCACATCGGCGACGCCACCGACCGCCAGACGGCCTACCGAGCCCTGAAGGTTGTTGAGCGCTGAGCCCAGCACCCGCGCCGGCCGGGAGGTCATGCACGACAGCACCGTGGACAGATCGAGCCCGGCCGCCATGCCCCATTTGAGTGCCAGGCTCCACAACAGTTCCAAGCCGGTGGCACCGACCGCGGCCTCGGCGAAGGGCAAGGCCTTGGCATCGGCATCGACCGGTGTGTGGTCGGACACCAGGGCATCGAGCGTACCATCGGCCAGCGCTGCACCCAGCGCATCACGATCGCGCTGCTGGCGCAGCACTGGCGACAGACGGGCTCGGCTGTCAAAGTAGCCCATGTCGGCATCGGTCAGGTGCAATGAGTTGATACTCACATCGGCAGTGACAGGCAGGCCTTCGGCCTTGGCCATACGCACCAGTTCAACACCAGCAGCGCTGCTGATGCGGCACAGATGGACCCGGGCACGGGTGGTGCGCACCAGCTCGAAAATGGTGTGCAGGGCGATCGTCTCGGCCGCTACCGGCACGCCCGAAAGCCCCATGCGGGTGGCCAGCGGGCCGCTGGCAGCCACGCCCTTGCCCAGATACAGATCCTGCGGGCGCAGCCATACGGCATAGCCAAAGGTGCTGGCGTACTGCAGGGCACGCTGCAGCACCTGGGTGTTGGCCAGCGCGACCTCGGCCTGCGAAAAGCCGACACAGCCGGCAGCAGTCAGTTGACCCATTTCGGTCAGCACTTCCCCCTTGAGGCCACGGGTGAGTGCGCCCAGAGGGAGCACCCGCGACTGGTGGAGTTTTTCAGCCCGATGGCGCAACATTTCGACCAAGCCTGGCTCATCGAGCACCGGATCGGTATCAGGCGGACACACCAGGCTGGTCACCCCTGCGGCCACAGCGGCAGCCATTTCGGACGCGAGCAGGTGGGCATGTTCGCCGCCGGGCTCCCCCAGGCGTGCGGCCAAGTCCACCAGACCCGGGGCCACAATACAAGCCCTGGCATCGATCGTGCGATTGGCAGCGAAATCGTTGGGCACGGCACCGATAGCCACGATGCGGCCGGCGGCAATCGCCACATCGGCCTTCGTGTCCAGGCCGCTGGCAGGGTCGATCACGCGGCCGTTCTGGATCAGGATCTTCATGTCGTGTCTACCTTACGCCTCGTTGCCGGCCACGATGCTCATCACCGCCATGCGCACAGCGATACCGAATGTGACCTGCGGCAAGATCACGCTTTGCTGCCCGTCGACGACCGCCGAATCGATTTCGACGCCACGGTTGATCGGGCCCGGGTGCATGACGATGGCATCGGGCTTGGCCAGCTGCAACTTTTCGGGGGTGAGGCCGAAACTTTCGAAGTATTCCTGGCTGGAAGGCAGGAGCGCACCGCTCATGCGTTCGTTTTGCAGCCGCAGCATGATGACTACATCGCAGCCCCGTATTCCCTCTTCGAGCTTGTTGAAACCGCGCACGCCCATCTGGGCCATATCTGCGGGCACCAGGGTTTTAGGGCCGACTACACGCACTTCGGCGCAGCCAAGGGTGGTGAGCGCGTGAATGTCGGAGCGGGCCACTCGCGAATGCAGCACATCACCCACGATGGCCACCGTCAGGTTGGAGAAGTCCTTCTTGTAGTGCCGGATGGTGTACATGTCCAGCAAGCCCTGGGTGGGATGTGAGTGACGGCCGTCGCCTGCGTTGACGACATGCACATGGGGCGCCACATGCTGGGCGATCAGATAGGGCGCACCCGATTCACTGTGACGCACCACGAACAGGTCAGCAGCCATCGCACTCAGGTTGGCGATGGTGTCGAGCAGCGACTCGCCCTTGCTGGCCGAGGAACGGGCAATGTCGAGGTTGATCACATCGGCCGACAGGCGCTTGGCGGCAATCTCGAAGGTGGTGCGTGTACGGGTGCTGTTCTCAAAGAACAGGTTGAACACACTTTTGCCGCGCAGCAGTGGCAGCTTTTTGACTTCGCGGTCGTTGACGCTGACAAAGCCCTGCGCGGTGTCTAGAATGTGGGTGAGGATGTCCCTCGACAGACCCTCGGTGGAGAGCAAATGAATCAGCTCGCCGTGCTTGTTGAGTTGGGGATTGTTGCGTTTGTAGAGCATGTTCAGGCCTTGTTCTCCACCTGGAAGCTGAAGAGGCCCGCAGCATCGCGTGCCAGCGCCAGCGACTGGGTTTCGGGCAGGGCCACCCGGGCGGCGGCAAAGTCGGCCTGCACCGGCAGCTGACGTCCGCCCCGGTCCACCAGGACGGCCAGCTGCACCCTTGCCGGGCGTCCGTAGTCAAAAAGCTCATTGAGCACGGCCCGGATGGTGCGCCCGGTGTAGAGGACATCGTCAAGCAAGACGATGTCTGCACCTTCCATGGCAAAGGGCAGCCGGGTCCGTCCACCGGCGGACAAGCCGCGCTGGGCGTAATCGTCGCGGTGCATCACCGAGGACACCTGTCCCGCCAGGCCCGGCAGGCCCAGGTCGCGCTGCAGCCTTTCGGCCAACCAGGCGCCCCCCGAGGTGATGCCCACCAGACGGGTGTCAGGCTGGCACAGGCTGCGCACACCGCGCAGCAGCTCCCGGTAAAGCGCCTCGGCATCAAGGGAGAGCTGGCTCATGGCAAGGTCCTCAGAAACTGTTCCAGGATGATCGCGGCGGCCGCTGCATCCGGGTCGCGTGCACCCCAGGCATGGGCCTCGGTGGTGCTGTAGCGCTCGTCGACTTCGTAGACCGGCAAACCGAACCGGCCCCGCAGCTGACGCCCGAATTTGCGGGCCCGCAGGGTGTTCTCATGTTCAGCACCGTCCGGATGGGTCGGCACCCCGATCACCAGGGCATCGGGCTGCCATTGGGCAATGCTGTGGGCAATACGCAAGAAACGCGCATCGCCCTCGGCTGCAATCGTGCCCTGGGGCGTGGCCGTGCGCAGCAGGCGATTGCCCACCGCCACCCCAGTGCGCCTGGTGCCGTAATCGAGGGCCAGAAAGATCTGCTGGCCATCGGGTACGGTGAACGGCGGGTTCATGCGTGACCCGCCTCGGGGGAAAGCATCCAGGACTGCAGGCCCAACAGACCCAGAGCCTCGTCATATCGGCGCGCCAGCGGCGTGTCAAAGACAATACGGGCGTCGGCGGGCACCGTCAGCCAGGTGTTTTCGCCAATCTCCGACTCCAGCTGACCCTCACCCCAGCCGGCATACCCCAGCGACATCAGCACGCGCCGCGGACCGGCGCCAGCGCCCAGGGCTTCCAGCACATCTCGCGAAGTGGTCAATTCCAGGCCATCCGGCACCTTGAGGGTGCTGGCGAAAATGTCACCTTCGCCGGTCTGGGGATCTTCCAGGCGGACCGGGTCGTGCAACACAAAGCCCCGCTCGGTGTGGACCGGACCGCCCTGCATCACCGGGCAGTCGCGCAGGTCCTCACGCATCAAGGGCAGGTCGAGCTTGTCGAACAGGGCCTTGAGACTGAGTTCACCGGGTTTGTTGATGACCACCCCCATCGCACCCTGGGGGCTGTGCTCGCACAGGTAAATGACACTGCGGGAAAAAATTCCGTCCTGCAGACCCGGCATGGCCACCAGAAAATGATGGGTCAGCTTGGTAAAGGCAGAATCCTGGGACATGAAGGCCGATTTTAACGGCTCCACTCAGGACAAGACACCATGGAAACCGCTTACCCCTCGGGCCTGGTCTGGCTGCGCCGCGATTTGCGGCTTGAAGACAATGCGGCGCTCTACCATGCCCTGCGTCACTGCCGGCAGGTGCATGTGGCTTTTGTCCTGGACCGCGCCATTCTGGACACCCTGCCCCGGGCTGACCGCCGGGTGGAGTTCATTGTGGAGAGCCTCAAGGGGCTCGATGACCGATTGCGAGCACTCGCGGGGCCACAGGGTGGTCTGATCGTGCAACATGGCCGCGCGCAGGAGACCCTTCCGCATCTGGCCCGTCAGCTGGGCGTTCAGGCGGTCTTTGCCAGCCACGACGACGAACCGTATGCCCAGACCCGGGATGCCCGGGTGCGGGGACATCTGGCAGACGCAGGCATTGCCTTTCACACCGGCAAGGACCATGTGATCTTCGAACGCCAGGAGCTCATGACCCAGTCGGGTACGCCTTTTTCAGTCTTCACGCCTTACAAGAATGCCTGGCTGCGCAAGGTCAACGACTTCTACCTCAAGGCCTGGCCGGTTGAACGCCACGCGGCACATCTGGCCCCGCGTCCGTTGCAGTTTTGCCAACCGGTTCCAAACCTGACGGACATCGGTTTCGAGCCGACCAATTTGTCCCGGTTGCAGATCCCTGCAGGGCCCGGCGGAGCGCAACAATTGCTGGCTGATTTTCTTCAGCGCATCGATGCCTATGGACAGCGACGGGACTTTCCTGCGCTCAAGGGCCCAAGCTATCTGAGTGTGCACCTGCGATTTGGCACGGTGTCCATTCGCCAGCTTGCCCGCGAGGCCCATGCACGCATGCAGTCTGGCAGCGAAGGCGCGGCGGTGTGGCTGTCCGAACTGATCTGGCGTGACTTCTATGCCCAGGTGCTGGCCAACTTCCC
This sequence comes from uncultured Limnohabitans sp., assembly GCA_964391575.1. Taxonomy (GTDB): domain Bacteria; phylum Pseudomonadota; class Gammaproteobacteria; order Burkholderiales; family Burkholderiaceae_C; genus Limnohabitans_A. The sequence goes on along the minus strand of CAYMMK010000063.1, from coordinate 2,424 downwards.
GCATGTCGGCGCTGGCGAGAGCTTCAAACGGGATTACGACGCCATCGAATGGGAAAAAGGCCCCCAGAGCCATAAACGCTTTGAAGCCTGGTGTCGGGGCCGCACCGGGTACCCTCTCGTGGACGCCGCCATGCGGCAACTCAACGAGACGGGGTACATGCACAACCGGCTGCGCATGGTGGTCGCCAGCTTTTTGTGCAAGGACCTCGGCCTGGACTGGCGCTGGGGTGAAACCTACTTTGCCACCCACCTCAATGATTTTGACCTGTCGGCCAACAACGGTGGCTGGCAGTGGGCCAGCTCCAGCGGTTGCGACGCCCAGCCCTATTTCCGCATCTTCAACCCTGTCAGTCAAAGCGAAAAGTTCGATGCGCACGGCAAGTTCATCCGGCGCTACGTGCCCGAACTGGCCGCATTGTCCGACAAGGCCATCCACGCACCCTGGCTGGCTGGCGAGCTGGAGCTGCAGGCAGCTGGCGTGGAGTTGGGCAAGACCTACCCCCCACCAATCGTGGACCATGCCGTGGCGCGCGAGAAAACACTGGAGCGGTACGCTGTCGTCAAAAAGAAAGCCGCCTGAACAGGCGGCTTTTCGGGACAACTCCACACGCAACATGAATGGCGGGCGTTGCCTCTGGTGACCATGGCTGCGTAAGCGCAATATCAGGCGCCGAGCATCAGGCCCGAAGCTCGCACGAATATCACCCGCGCATCAGCGTCAGATGGCCACCATCTCGAAATCATCCTTGCGCGCTGCGCACTCGGGACAGGTCCAGTTCATGGGCACATCCTCCCATTTGGTCCCTGCGGGAATGCCATGTTCGGGATCGCCCACAGCCTCATCGTAGATCCAGCCGCAAATCAGGCACATCCAGGTTTTGTGTTCCATATCAGAATGCAGAATGTCATGGGGGTCGAATAGAATGATCTCGATTGTATCGGCCCCTGTTGCCTGCACATCTCCAAGCCCTTTCCTCCATGAGCGAGCTCAGCGACGACGCAACCCCAGAATCCGCCGAAAGCGAGTCCCAGGGGCTGGCCTGTGTGCTGGTCTTCAACGCCAACGACCCCAGCGGTGCCGGCGGACTGACCGGCGATGTGCTGTCCATGGGCTCGGTTGGAGCCCACACCCTGCCGGTGGTGACGGGCGCCTACGTCCGCGACACCAGCGGCATCCAGGACTTCTACGTCCTGGGCGAAGAGGCGGTCACTGATCAGGCCCGTACGATCGCGCAGGATGTGCCGGTCCAAGTCATCAAGGTCGGCTTTGCCGGCAGCCCCGAGAACCTGTCGGCCATTGCCGAAATCGCCGACGACTACGAAGGTGTGCCTGTGGTGGCCTACATGCCCAACCTGTCGTGGTGGGAAGAAGAAAAAATCGACGACTACCTGGACGCCTTTCGGGAGCTGTTGTTACCCCAGACCAGCGTGCTGATTGGTCACCACAGCACGCTGCGCCGGTGGCTGTTGCCCGATTGGGAGGGTGAGCGCAATCCGACTCCGCGTGACATTGCCCGTGCGGCCAGCGAACTGGGGGTCCCCTACACCCTGGTGACCGGCCTGCCCCTGCCTGAACAGCATATAGACAACGTGCTGGCCTCCCCGGAAACGGTGGTGGCCCATGAAAAGTTCGAGCGTATCGAGGCCGTGTTTGCCGGCGCAGGCGACACCCTGTCTTCCGCATTGGCCGCCCTGCTGGCCTCCGGCATGGACCTGCCCGAAGCGACCCGTGAAGCCTTGACCTACCTGGACCGCTGTCTTGACGAAGGCTACAGCCCTGGCATGGGACAGGTGGTGCCCGACCGGCTCTTCTGGGCCCAGCCCGAGGACGGGTCGGATGAAGAAGAAAGCGCCGACGAAGGACAAACACCCCCGGGCGCCGACTACTTTGAAGTCCCTTTTAACGAAACCAAGCACTGAACGGGCCTCGATCATGACCGACCGCAACCAGCAACTGTTTGAACGTGCCGCCCAGGTCATCCCCGGCGGCGTCAATTCGCCCGTTCGGGCCTTTCGAGCCGTAGGCGGTACGCCACGCTTTGTTCAGCGAGCCCAGGGCGCTTATTTCTGGGATGCCAACGGCAAGCAGTACATCGACTACATTGGCTCCTGGGGGCCGATGATCCTGGGCCACGGACACCCCGCGGTGCTCGGGGCGGTGCAAAAGGCCACTCTCGACGGCTTTTCATTCGGCGCCCCGACCGAGCGCGAGATTGAACTGGCCGAGGAAATCCTGAAACACGTGCCCTCGATGGAGATGGTGCGTCTGGTCAGCTCGGGCACCGAGGCGGGCATGAGCGCGTTGCGCCTGGCACGCGGGGCTACCGGGCGCAGCAAGATCATCAAGTTCGAGGGCTGCTACCACGGCCATGCCGATGCACTGCTGGTCAAGGCCGGCTCGGGGCTGGCCACCTTTGGCAACCC
>CAYMMK010000062.1:5035-15658 GCA_964391575.1 uncultured Limnohabitans sp. | reverse complement strand
GCAATCATGCCTGCGATCGACGCCAGGCCCACACCGAGCGAAAACACCAGCGCATGAATGAGGCGGATGTTCACACCCAGCGCCTCGGTCATTTCATGGTTGAAGGCGCCGGCGCGGATTTTCATGCCCAGACGGGTTTTGGCAATCAAAAGATAAAGCCCCAGGGCCAGCAGCAGGCAGACTCCCGACATGAACAGGCGGTACACCGGGTACGAGAGGGTTTCCGTCAGGGGAATCGATGCCGACAGCAGGGCCGGCACCGGAAGTCCATGGACATCATCACCCCAGATCATGGAGCGCATTTCCTCAAATACGTAAATCAGACCAAAGGTCAGCAGCACCTGGTCGAGGTGGTCGCGATGGTAGAAATGGCGAAACAGCAGCTTTTCAAGCAACAGGCCGAAAGCCACGGACAGGCCAGTGCCAACCACGATGGCTAGGGTGAAGCTGCCGAGCTGGGCCGACAGCGACCAGGCCAGGTACGCGCCCAGCATGTAGAAGCTGCCATGCGCCAGGTTGACCACCCCCATGATGCCGAAAATCAAGGTCAGCCCGGCGGCGAGCATGAACAGCAACAGGCCGTATTGCACACTGTTGAGCAACTGGATCAGGAAGTTGACGAAGTCCATGGTGATCAATGATGGCACTGCCGCATGTTCAAGGGGGGTGCCTCATGAGTGGCGCGTTGCGCCATGATGCAATGACCTGCGGATCGCTAGACGTGAAACGCCCACCATGCGCTGGCCATCGGCCCCGGCAGTCGTGGGCGCAAAGCGCCAGTGATCAACGGGGTCAGAGGCGACAACCGGCGCCGGAGTCGGCCAGGGCCTTGGCGGCCACGCCGATCACCTTGTTTTCCTTGCCCACCACCTGGCGCAGATAAATATCTTGGATCGGGTTGCGCGACTTGCTCATGGTCCACTTGCCGCGCGGGCTGTCGATGGTGGCGCCCTCCATGGCCTTGTAAAGCTCGGCTTTCTTGCTGAGATCGCCTCTGACTGCGTTGGCCCCTTGGATCAGCAGCAGACCGGTGTCATAGCCCTGCACCGCATACACGTCCGGTTGCAACTTGAAGGTCTTGGCATAGTTCAGACGGAACTGGTTGTTGCGTTTGGTTTCGATGCTGTCACCATAGTGCAGGGTGGTGAGCACGCCCTCGGCCGCTGGCCCGGCGGCTTCGAGCACACCCTCGGTCAGGAAGCCCGAGCCGTACAACGGAATCTTGTCCTTCAGTCCTGCAGCGGCGTAATCGCGGATGAATTTGGCAGCGCCACCGCCGGCAAAGAAGCAGGCCACGGCATCGGGCCTGATGGCCGCAATTTCGGTCAGCAGGGCCTGGAATTCCACATTGGGGAAAGGCAAACCCAGCTCTTTAACAATCGTGCCGCCCGCCTTGGTGTAACTTTCCTTGAAACCCTCGAAGGCTTCGTCGCCAGCTGCATATTTCCAGGTGATCCAGACGGCCTTCTTGTGGCCCCGTTTGACCATGGCTTCGCCGAGCGCCATGGTTGGCTGGCTGTTGGAGAAGCTGGTACGAAAGACGTTGGGGGCGCACTGGGCGCGGGTGGCAACGTGAACCCCAGCGTTCGGGATCAGGTTGAGCACGCCCGACTCGCGGGCCACCCGGTGGATGCCCAGCTGAACACCCGAGTGCACGGTGCCGATCAGCACATCGACCTTGTCGCGCTGCACCAGTTTGTTGGCGTTTTCGATCGCCTTGGGCGGTTCGGATTCATCGTCCACCTTGAACCACTCGATCTCCCGCCCGCCGAGTTTGCCGCCCTGCTCGTCGATAGCCAGGCGAACGCCATTTTCAATGGCCACCCCCAGCTGTGCAAAAGTGCCGGTGTAGGGCAGCATGAAGCCCACCCGGATCTTGCCGCTCTGGGCCAGCACATGCTGGGGCAGCAGCAGGCCAGAAGCAGCGGTGCCCATCAGGGCGGCGCCGTGGGTGAGCCATTGGCGGCGGGTGGTGGACTCGGTCATGCTGGTCTCCTTGAAACTCATGTGCCTGCACGGGGTGGCGGGCCAGGAACCATTATCTTGCCAAGGCTGCAGCCCCCGTGTCAGGGAAATCACGGGGGAGCGCACCGGGGCCGGTGCGACCACTGCGCAGGCTCAGAGCCCGGGTCCGAGGTTGAAGCGCGCGATACCCAGGTCGTCCATGCGGCGCTGGTCGCGCTTGAGCGCATCCTTTTGCACGGCCCGCTGGTCCTGTTCAACCAGCGCCAGCATTTTTTGATGTTCGAGCTCAGCCAGCAGCAACTGTTTCCGTTGCTGCGCCAGGACCGACTGGGCTTGAGCAATATCGTTTTGCACTTTGTGCTGCAACAACAGCAGCTGACTCATGAACTGGCGCTGGTTGAGATGCGCATGCATGCCCAGCCCTGTCTTTTGGGGTTTGAGCTGGCCGCTGCGGTACTCCTGGTACATGCGGTCCAGGCGCTCCAGATTGGCTTGCAATTGTTGCAGCCGGGCCTGGCTGCTGGCGATCTCGGTTCGCCACTGGCGCACCCCGTCCTCCGCCTTTTTGGCCAGAACTGGCCAGCATTCGCGTGCTTTGAGCATGGTGTCCGCCTTACTGGTTCATGAGTTGTCTGAGCTGCTCGCGGGTGCTGTGGGCATCGAGCGGGCTGTGCATGTCCTGCTGCAGCAGGTTCTCCATCGGGGTGCGCAGCCGAATGGCCAGATCGAGTTCGGGATTGCTGCCCGATTCATAGGCTCCGACCTGGATCAGATCCTGGTTTTGCTGGTAAAGCGACCACAGGCGCCTGAAGCGGTTGGCCAACTTCAGGTCTTCGGGGGAGATCAAGTTCTGCATCACCCGCGAAATCGAGCCCGTGAGGTCGATCGCCGGGTAATGCGCCGCATCGGCCAGCTTGCGCGAAAGCATCACCTGGCCATCGAGGGAGGCGCGCGCGATGTCGACAATCGGGTCGTTGGCGTCGTCGCCTTCGGCCAGCACGGTGTAGATGGCCGTGATCGAGCCATGCCCATGTCGACCCACCCCGGAGCGTTCAATCAGGTTGGGCAACAAGGCAAACACCGAGGGCGGATAGCCTTTGGCGGTCGGCGGTTCACCCACCGCCAGGCCGATCTCCCGCTGGGCGTGGGCCACCCGCGTCAGGCTGTCGACCAGCATCAGCACGTTCATGCCTCGGTCACGGAAGTATTCGGCGATCACATGCGTCATGTGGGTGGCTTTGAGGCGCATCACCGGTGATTCGTTGGCCGGCGCTGCCACCAGTACCGACTTGGCCAGTCCCTGCGGACCCAGCGATTCCTCGATGAAGGCTTGCACCTCGCGGCCGCGCTCGCCGATCAGCCCGATCACCACCACATCGGCCTCGGTGAAACGGGTCATCATGCCCAGCAAGACACTCTTGCCCACTCCGGAGCCCGCAATCAGACCCAGGCGCTGGCCCCTGCCGATGGTCAGCATGCCGTTGATGGCCTTGACGCCAACATCCAGCACTTCACGGATCGGTCCGCGCTCCATGGGGTTGAGGGGTCGGCCCTGCAGGCTGAGCATGTCGATGCAGCTGGGGGGCGCCTTGCCGTCAAGCGGCTGACCACGCCCGTCGAGGATGCGCCCAAGCATGTCTGGACCCAGACAGACCTGCGCGCTGTGGCTGATCACCCGCACCTGCGAGCCTGGGCCGATACCCTGGGGCTCGGCGAAGGGCAGCAAGTACAGCAGGTCGTCGTTGAAGCCCACCACCTCGGCTTCCACGCGTTGGCCGGTCTGGCCAAGCACCTCGCAGCAAGCCCCCAATGGGGCCATCAGGCCACGGGCTTCCAGACGCATGCCCACCAACCGTACCAGGGTTCCGCTTTTTTGCGGAGGGGGTGCGTGCAAATCGCCCAGCAGTGTGTCCACTTCAAACAGCATCGGGCTCTCCGGCCGTGGGCTGCTGGGGTTGCGCTGTGGGTGCACTTAGTGGTTTGGGTTCGGTGTCTTGCACATCCACGACCGGCTGTTTCCAGCGACGCGCAGGTTCCTTGTCGCTGACCGGCAAAGCTTCGTGCAAAAGACTGGACTTCTGAAGCCAGGCATCGGGTTGGGCCAAAAGGCGCCGTACCAGAGGCTCGAGTCTGTGCACCATCAGGTCCTGCACCTGGGTGTCGTTGACCCGCACCCGCACGCTGCCTAAGGTCAGCTGAGGGTCGACCTCCAGCTTCATGGCGCCGAGGGTCTCATCGCCAAGGTTTCGCAGACGCTCCAGGTCTTGGGGGTGGAGGGTCACAATCACGGTCTCGGAGGGGTGTTCAATGTGCTCGATGCACTGGGTGATCAGCCGGTGAACCACCTGACCCGAAACCTGCAGTTCACCCCGGACCAGCTGCTCGGCTACATGTACGGCCAGACGCTTGAGGGGCTCGTGCAGACGCTCGGAATCCTGCTGCAAACTGCGCAGTTCGATGCCCAGGTTGCGCAGAAGTTCCCGCGCGCGTTGTTGTTCGGATTCTTGTGCCTGCTGCATTTCCTCGCGGCCTGCATGCAAGCCGCGCTGGTAGGCCTCCTCGCGCAGCAGGTTCAGGGCTTCTTCGGACAGGCGGGCTTCGGCGGTTTCCACCACATCGGCTGAAACAGCTGGTAAGACCGGCGTCTCGGTGACGGAGGCTTCGAATGCAGGCGGTGTCAGGCCGACAGCCGGCTCGGTCTGCGCGGCTGAAGCGTCGCCAGGCGCAATGCGCCAGGGACCGAACTCGCGGGCAGCCTTTTCGTCCCACTGCGTGCGCAAGTAACGGGGTGTCAGTGCACCACCGTTGAGCAGGGGGTTGGCGGTCCAGCTCATGGTCACACGAAGTCGTCGCCGCTGCCGGCCAGCACCAGCTCTCCAGCATCGGCCAGTTTGCGGGCAATCCGCATGACGGACTTCTGGGCCTGTTCCACATCGGCCAGTCGGATCGGTCCTTTGGCTTCCATGTCGTCGATGAACATGACCCGGGCGCGTGCAGACATGTTGTCAAAGAACTTGTTCTTGACCACATCGGTCGCGCCCTTAAGAGCGATCATCAACATATCGGGTTCGACATTGCGCATCAGGGTTTGGATGCCCCGGTTGTCCACGCCGGTGAGGTTTTCGAAGGTGAACATGTTGTCCTGAATCTTCTGCAGCAGTTCGGCATCGAGCTTGGCCAGCCCACCCATGATTCCGGCCTCGAGTTCCACCTTGATGAAGTTCATGATCTTGGCCGCTGCCTTCACGCCGCCAAAGCTGGAGGATTTGGCCGAGGTGTTGCTCGAGAACTGCTTGAGCATGATGGCCTCGAGCTCTTCCATGGCCGAGGGCTGCACGGTCTCCAGACTGGCAATCCGCTGGACAATTTCTGGACGGGCATCGGCGGGCAAAAAGCCCATCACATCGGCCGCTACGTCGTACTCGAGCACCGACAAAATGATGGCGATCACCTGGGGGTGTTCGCTGCGGATCATGTCGGCAATCGAACGGGCGTCCATCCACTTGAGGATTTCCAGCCCCTTGCTGCCCTGACCGGGCATGATGCGGCTGAGCACCGAAGCGGCCTTGTCCTCGCCCAGCGCTCGCTTGAAGACTTTTTCCACATAGTCCCCGGTGCCCAGGCCCAGGCTGGTTTGTTTTTTCAGGGTGGCCACGAATTCATCAAGCACCACGTTGACCGCCTCTTGAGACAGGTCGGCCACAGCGACCATGGCGCCTCCCAGGGCTTGCACTTCCTTGGGATCGAGATAACGGATGATTTCAGAGGCCTGCTGTTCACCGAGCAGCAGCATCAGCACAGCGGCGCGTTGAGTGCTGGTGAGCTGATCCAGTTCTTCGCGCAGCTCATCGGTCATCAGCACTTCTGTGATCAACGATGTAGCCGCCGCCTTGGCATCTGCCGGCGCGTCTTTGGCATCCTTGGCGTCTTTGGCTTTCGGATCCTTGGCGTCCTTGTCTTCTTTTTTGGTGGCCATGGTGTTTTCCTTGCCTGATCAGGCGGTCTTGATCATGCCCTTGAGCACATTGGCCACACGGCCCGAGTCCTCGGCCACCAACATGCGGATGAGGGCCACCTTGTCGTCGTAGGTATTGGCGGTGTCGAGCATGTCGATCGAAATGCTGGATTTCTTGGGCTTGAGCTTGGCCTTGATCTGCTCGAGCGTTTCGCCTTCGCCCAGCTGGATCATCTTCATGTCTTCGGGCGAGAGTTCGCCATCGGCCAGCGGCCGCTTGCTCGGATCGGCTTCATCCTCGGCTGCCGTGGCGTACATGTTGCGCATCACTGGACGGACCACAATGAGAAGGAACAAGATAAAGCTGATAGCCACCAGTGCGCTCTTGATGCCGGTTTGCACCATGTCTTCAAGGTACCAGGGAATGCTTTCCATGGGGGCTGGCGGCTCGAACTTGGCCGGTACCACGGTGACGATATCGCCCCGCTGCTGGTCAAAGCCCACCACGCCGCGCACCAACTGCAGCATGCGCTCCATCTCTTCAGCGGAATAGGCCACGGTTTTCGGTGCGTTAGGGTCGGGCTTGCCGTCTTTCTCGACCACCGGTGCTGGACGCTCGTTGACCACCACGGCCACGCTGACCTTCATGATGCCGCCGGAGGCATTGCGGACATGGCGCACCGTGCGGTCAATTTCAAAGTTGCGGGTCGCCCGGCTGCTGGTGGTGTTCTTGGTGTCTGCATCGCCCTTGGTGGGGTCGGCCTGGGTGTTGTTGGTGGTGGTGGGGTTGCCAGGAGGGCTGTTGGACAACGATCCCGGAATACCGGCAGCATCACGCATGGCCTGGCGGTCTTCGGCCAGCACTTCCGAGCGGGTGCGAGGCCCTTTGTTCTTGGTGTCAAAGTCTTCGGTGGTGCTCTCGACCTGGGTGAAGTCGAGTGACAGGTTGACCTGCGAGCGCACATTGACTTCGCCCACCACCGGGGTCAGGATCTGCAGGATGCGGTTGCGGTAGACCTCTTCGAGTTGTTGCTTGTGCTGTTCCTGGGCCGCTGTCAGTCCCAGCTTAAGTTCGCTGGCCGAATCGGTCATCAACTTGCCAACGTTATCGACCACGGTGACATGGTCTGGCGCCAGGTAGGGCACGCTCGAGGACACCAGATGGACGATGGCTTGCACCTGGGACGGCGAGACCACACGTCCCGGGTGCGGTGCAATCACCACCGACGCCTTGGGGGGCGTGCGGTCGCGCACGAAAACGCTTTGTTTGGGTGTGGCCAGGTGCACGCGTGCGCTTTGCACACTGGCAATTTGCATGATGCTGCGGGCCAGTTCCTGCTCCATGGCGGCGTTCACACGCACCTGTTCCATGAACTGGCTGGTGGTCATGGAGGATTGGTCCTTGAGGCTGTCCAGGCCGACGGTGCCGGCCTTGGGAATCCCTTTTGACGCCAGAAAGATGCGCGCTTCATGAAAGCGGTTCGATGGGACGACCAACTGCCCAGTTTGTGGGTCGATCTTCGGATTGAACTGGCCCTGCCGCAGGGCTTCCATGGCGGCTTGCTGATCGGCTTCCTGCAGGCCGGGCATGAGCGCCCTGTAGGGGGTCTGGTTCATCCAGGCGTAGGTCAGGCCGAAGATGATCAGCACCAGCGCGATCACGATCAAGGGCATCGCCTTGCGTACGGCAGGCTGGACCAGAATGGTCCGCAGATTTTGGGTCAGGCTGCCCAAAGAAAGCGTTGTCAGGGCGCCTCCCAAAGGGGTTTGGATCGGCGCAGCCGCCACGGCGGTGCCGGGCAATGGCGCTGCCGTGGGCAAAGGTGTGCCGGCCCCGGCGGCAACCGGTAAACCGGTCATTGCGGCAGGTGCCATGCTGGCGTTGGCAGTGGCAGTGGCTGTAGCCATGGTGCGGGTTCCTTAGTGCGGAATCAAACCGGCATGTTGAGAATGTCTTCGTAGGCCTTGAGCACTTTGTTGCGCACCTGCAGGGTGGCTTCAAAGGCGATCGAGGACTTCTGCATGCCGATCACCACATCGGTCAGGGCAATTTGTTCGCCGCGGTCATAGGCGTCCTGCATTTGTCGGGACTGCAGCTGAAGATTGTTGACCTGGCTGACCGCATTCGAGACCAGATCGGAAAACCCGGTTTTCGGAGTGCCTGCAGTGCCCTGCGCTCCCTGGGCTTCTTCAAAACCCTGCAGGCCCGAGGCCTGGGCCTGGTGTGTCCGCAGCGTTTGCAGCATGGAATGGATGTTGGCGGCGGAAGTGGCGCGTTCAATCATGATGCAACTCCTTGCCCCACGGCTTGCAGGCCCAGGCCCATTTCACGCAGCTGCGCCAGTTTGTAGCGCAAGGTGCGGGGGCTGATGCCCAGACGCTTGGCGGCTTCCTGTTTGCTGGGGGTGCTGGCCAGTGTGGCCATGATGATCTGGTGTTCGTTGAGTCTTGCGGCACTGTGAAGATCGGTCGGCAGGCTGGCACCGGCCAGTTCGGGAGCACGTGGGACAGCGGGCGTCTCGATGGCCGTTTCCATGGTGCTTGCGGGGACAGCCGGGGAGGGTGCGGCCGCGGCCACTGGGGTGTGCACCATCGGTGCCTCCTGCAGCTGCCAACCTTGCAGGGCATGCAAAGGCATGTCCGCTGCAACGCTTTGCGGGTGGGGGCTGACGGTTGCTGGCGCGGTGGCCGGCAGTTCCTCGATCCAGTCGTCAAACATCAGGTGAGCTGGCGTGATGCAGTGGTCGGCACACAAGACCATGGCGCGACGCATCACGTTCTCCAGCTCGCGCACATTGCCTGGCCAGGGGTATTGAAGCAACTGCGCTTGGGCCGACGGGTGAATCTGCCAGGCCTTGCCTGAGGGGTCGCTTTGGACCAGGCAATGCAAGGCCAGGGGAATGATGTCGCCCTGTCGTTCACGCAAGGGCAGCAGCCGCATGCGGAAAGTGGCAATGCGGTAATACAGGTCTTCACGGAACTCCCTGTTGGCGATGGCCTCGCGCAGGTCCTTGTTGGTGGCCGCGACAATCCGTACATCCAGCGCGATCAACGTTTGTCCGCCCAGCCGGGTGAGCTGTTTTTCTTGCAACACGCGCAGCAACTTGCTTTGCAGGTGCATGGGCATTTCGCCGATCTCGTCCAAAAACAGCGTACCGCCCTGGGCCTGTTCGAACACGCCTTTGTGTTCGCGGTGGGCGCCAGTGAAGGCCCCTTTTTCATGACCAAAAAGCATGTCCTCGATCAGGTTGTCAGGCATGGCGGCACAGTTCAGGGCCACAAAAGGCCCGTGAGCCCGGGGCGAGGCCTCGTGCAGCACCCGTGCGAGCACCTCTTTACCGGCGCCGGTAGGACCGACCAACAATGCAGTCACCTGGGCCTGCGCGACTTTTTGCGCCAGGGCCAGCAGATGCTGGCTGGCCGGATCCACAAACACCACATGACGCAGCTTGCGGGCCTGACTGACATGCAGGGTCTGACTTTGCAGGTTTTCGCGCAAACGGGCCCAGGTTTCGGGTTTGCTTTCGTGCGTAGCGACGACCGCCGCAGCCCCTTCCTGGCTGGCCTGGACGGCCAATTCGAGTGCCTGGCGTTCGACCCGGCATACCACCGGCAGGGCCACTCCGGCTTCGCGCAGGGTTTGCATCACAGCATGCAGCCGGGTGGTGTCATTGGGCAGTCGAACCACCACCGCTTGGGCATGCGGAGCGTGATGGGTCACGGCCTCGAGCGTGCCGACGCTGAGCACAGCCCAGCCAGCTTCATGAAGCAATAGAGCATGACCTTCGGTCAGCGGGGCCTCGGGGTCGAGCCAGAGGGCCAGGGGGGCGGTGATGGGTTGCGGCTTCACGTGGGTGCCTCACAAGTTTGTCGAGGTGTAAGCAACCGGTGTGCCAGGAAAAATTAGAGTACTTTGTAATTTTAAAAAAAACAGAATCAGTTTTTTATAAGTCGTCTGATGGTCTGAGATGGAGAACTTGCCAAATCTTCGACACCCTGACTTGAGCGGCATCAGGATGCAATGCGAACCGGCGCGCTGGGTTTGGCCATGAAACCGCGGCAGGGCTTGCCATCGGCGCGCAGGACTTCGATACAGGGCAGGATGTTGGTGCGAAAACCCATCAAACCGCAGGCATAGGGCGTTGCGGGCAAGTGGCTGACCTTGAAATGCCGGCACTGCCAGCAGTTGGGGGCAGCGTTTTGCGTCGAGGAAGAGACCCCTGCATTCATCGTGTTATCCATAAAGGAGGTCGAGCACGGTGGCCAGATCCAGGCCGGCGTGCACCCTTGCGGCCAGCTGCGGCTCGGCCAAAAGGGCGCAAGCCAGGTTCCCCGATGAACCCTGGGGGGTCATGGAATCCAGCCATGCCGCGTTGAAGTTGGACGCGATGGGCAGTTCGGAAATAGGGGTGTTCATTCAGACTCCAGCAAATGTCAAACCAGCGACGGTCGCTGCGATGAGATGGGCTGTGTGCAAACGCTGTGCCAAGCGGTTTGACGGCGGCCTGAGTGTTCAGCCCCCAGAACCGGGGGCTTTGGAAACATCAGTTTTGCAGCAACTGCAAGACTGTTTGTTGGTCGGTATTGGCCTGGGCCAGGACGGCGGTGGCGGCTTGCTGGATGATCTGTGTGCGCGAGAGCTCGCTGGAGGCCTTGGCGTAGTCGGTGTCCAGAATGCGGCTGCGCGACTCGGTGGTGTTTTG
>CAYMMK010000062.1:0-4935 GCA_964391575.1 uncultured Limnohabitans sp. | reverse complement strand
ATGTTCATCCCGTTCCACTGTGTGTTCTGGGCCACCCGGTTGATTTCGGTCAACAGCTGGGTGTACTCAATGCCCAGCGAGGTCCGGTCCGAGCTGGTGTAGGTGTCGTTACCGGCCTGCACGGCAAGTTCACGCATGCGCTGGAGCATGTTGGTCACTTCGATCAGCGCGCCTTCTGCGGTGTTGAGCAGCGAGATGCCGTCGTTGGCATTGCGGATTGCCTGGTCTAAGCCCTTGATCTGAGCCGTCATTCGTGAAGAGATGGCCAGACCGGCCGCGTCATCCGCCGCGCTGTTGATTCGCTTGCCAGTTGAAAGCTGCTCCATGGCCGTCGACAGCGCTCGGCTGTTGAGGTTCAGGGCGTTTTGCGAAATCAGCGACTTGATGTTCGTATTGATGACGGTCATGTTGAGGCTCCACTGTGAAGGCCGTGTCAGTAAACCGGCGGCAAGGGCTTGCCGCATGACGGTTTGGAGTCAAGTCAGCAAGGCGCGTGCCAACCTGTCACACACAACAAGGAAGCGCGTTTTGGCCGGGTACGAACCGGCTTTTGCAAGTCCGAATCAGGACTTGTCCAGCAGGCTCAGCACCGAGCGCGGCAGCTGATTGGCCTGGGCGAGCATGGCGTCGTTGGCCTGCTGCTGGATTTTTTGGGCGGCCAGACGTGCCGATTCGCTGGCGTAATCGGCATCTATGATCTTCGATCGCGAGACGGAGGATTGCTGCAACATCTCGCTGAGGTTGTCGCCCGTGCTCAAGAAACTCGAGGTCCACGCCCCGTACTTGACCGCATAGCCATTGACAATGCCTATTGCGTTGTCGATTTCGCCCATGGCGGCCATGGCGCCGGCGGAGCTGCTGATTTGACTGTTGGCGGTGCCTAACGTGGCCGTGTCGGCCGGGGTGGCGGTCATGGTCAGGCTTTGCACCGACTGGCCGAGCGCTGAGGCCATGACCACGGTGGTGTCTTCACTGTAGGGTTCGTCGGGCACCACCACCACCGGTGGTTCGGTCCAAGTACCGCTGGCATCAAAAACACCATTGCCGATGACCATCACCACCAGGTTTTCGGTCACGGTGTCGATGGTGATCTTCTCCAGGTATTGCACGCCCGGATGGCCATCGCCACTGTGGCGCAAGCTCATGCCGTTGTAGTTCACCGCGTTGGGCAGGGTGGCCATGTTGTAGCCCGCCGAGGCTGGCAACAAACTGCCGTCATAGCTGGCGCCAGCACTGAAGGCGTTGCCGGTGTTCATGATTTGGCTGTTGGCGGCAGCAGCCGAGTTGATGCCCTTTGACGCCCAGACCGGATCGGTGCTGCCGACCACCGGGGTGCCCAGCAGATGCTTACCGTCGGCAGTAAAGATCTGAATATCGTCATCGTTGCCGTACGAGTTCATATTCAGGGTGACATCTTTGAATCCTTGCGGGATGTACCCCAATGAGGTCAATCCCGAACCGAAGCTCTTGCTGGTGGCCGACAGGACATTGTTGATCGGGTTGGTGCTGCCGATGACCGCGGGAGGTGTCGTCGGTGCGGGTTTGGGGGGGGCCAGTGGCGTGCGCTCAAAGATTTCCGTCTGGCGACTGATGCGGTCAATCTCGTCGTTGAGCGCCTGGAACTCCAGGTCCAGCGCCGCGCGGTCAGCAGCTGCCAGCGAGCCGCTTGCCGCTTGTACAGCCAATTCACGCATACGCTGCAGCAAACCGGTGATTTGTTGCAGCCCACCCTGGGCGACCTGGGCCAAACTGATGCCATTGGAGAGGTCCTGGATCAGGCGGCTGGAGGTGCCAATGGTCGATCCAAAGCGTGCGCCAACGGCCAAACCTGCGGCGTCGTCGCGTGCCGAGTTGACCCTCAGGCCGGTTGACAGGCGCGTCAGGGTGTCGGTCTGCAGGCGGCTCGCATTTTTACGCGCGGTTTGCGCCACCACCGCAGCCATATTGGTGTTCAGTGCGGTCACGGCGATTGCTTTCGGTTAAAAAAACAATGGTCGGCCCGGGCCGAGCCCGGCAGGGTGGTCAGGCTTTGGCGGCAATCAGATCGTTGATCGATTGCAGCTCTTTCCTGATTTCGGTGTCTTCGGGGTAGCGCGAAGCGGCAAAGTCCAGAACCACCCAGGCATCGTCCAGCTTGTTCTGGCACCGCACCACGCGGGCCAAGTGCAGCCAGGTCTGGGCGGTGGTGTCGGGGCTTTGGACTTGCACCAGCTGGATCAGCAATTCCTCGGCGCGGGCCCAGTCTTGGACCACTTCAGCGACCAGGGCGCTGATGACCAGCAAGTCTTCACTGCCCGGGTTCAAAGCCAGAGCAGCCTCGCAAATCGCGATGGCCAAGGGCATTTTGCCTTGGGCCACCATGGTCGAGACTGCTTCTCGGATTTGGGCGGGGGAGAGGCGGTGAACTTCACCGACGGTAAGTTCGAAGGGCGCTGCAAAAGGTGCGGCGAGTTCCGGGGAATGTTGTCTGAGGGCCAGTGACATGGTGTTCTCCAAAGGCGGCATTGTGGGGATCAATCGGCCTGGGCCGCTGCCGGGGCACACAGCGCCCGCAGTTCATCGAGTTCCTTGTGCAGGACTTCGTCCGAGGGGTATTGAGCCAGCGCCTTTTGCACCTGCTCAAAGGCTTGCAGATTCGAACCCATGCAGCGCAGCACCCGGATTTCGTGGCGCCAGGTGTCCACAGTGACCGATTCGCCCTGCAGATGGTGCAAACGGGTCAGCAGGGCATGGGCCTTGAACCAGTCCTGGGTGACCTCGGCAACCAGTGCACTGACGGCCAGTACCGATGGGTCATGCGGATGCAGCGCCCGCGCCAGGTCGGCCATTTCTGTGGCCATTTCGATTTGTCCCTGGGTCATCAACACCGCAATGGCTTCGCGGATGTTGTGAGGATCCAGCGGGCGCTCGGCAGTGGGCATGACCGCTGCCGGCGAAGGCTGGGCTGAGCCCGGCATCTGAACCTGTTCTTGCATGACGTCTCCTGTACGGCAAGGGGCGGACAAACATTGCCGCCGTGGTGGTGTAGGTCGGAGAAGCAAAGCCCATGCCATCTTTTTCGACAGCCTGGACCTCTGGGTCAACGCCGGAATGAATACGCATGGACGCATTCTGCTGGGGTGGTATCGCTTTTGCTAGATCTGGAGCGGGCGGTGATGGATGGCCGTCACCCCTGACTTTTTTTGGAGCGCCTGGATGCAGACAAGCCTTGCCCCTCAAGCCCCAGCTGTTGCCCCCGCGGCCCTGTTTCGGCCCGAGGGCTTGCCCACAACCGCGGAAGGGCAGATCCTGAGCGGCGAGTCGCTCCGGGCCCTGTTGGTGTCGTCGTCTGCGTTCATGGCGCCCTTCACAGCAGAAAACGCCGAATCGGACCCTGCGCTGGCCCATTTGCTCGATCAGGTCAGCAAAGGCCGCAAACGCACCATCTGGCTGGTCAACAACTGCTTGCGCCTGGATCACCTGCACACACTGTTGCAGGCTGTCAGCCCATGTTCCCGGGTGATCAATCTGCTCTGTGACGAGTCGCCTGATTTTCAGGGCCTGCACCGGACCCGCGTGGTGGAAGAGGTGCTGGCCGATGAACGTCTGTTCACCATCACGCTGGATCAGCCTGGCAAGCAGGCCGAGCTGGTCAGCCGCTTGATCGACACCGAAAACTTTATCGAGTGGAAGCCCGTGCTGGGCAATGGGTTGGCGCCCCATGCGGTGGCCCACCTGCGCCAGGTGTACAAGGAGTTGACCAATTACCTGAATCAAAAGGCCGTGGCCCGACTGACCCGCCTGAACGCCTCACATCTGTTCCTCTCGAATGCCCTGGTCAATGCGGTGTTTGCCAACCCGCTGAACCCCTTGTCGGAATACAAGGATCTGTACAAAAACAAGCCGGTCCTGATCGTGGCTACCGGGCCCTCACTGAACAAGCAGCTGCCCCTGCTGGCCCAGTACAAGGAGCAATTTGTGATCATTGCCGCCGACCCGGCCGTGCCCATCCTGAAGCAATACGGTGTTGTGCCCCAGTTTGTGGTATCCATCGACCCCAAAAAGCGCCCGTACTGGAAGCACAACGAACTGGACCCGGCCACCACCTTCGTGATCGAGATCGGTTGCTGCCCCGACGTGGCCTGGTCAAGCAACCACAAATACCTGGTGACCAGCTGCCACCGCGACGTGTTTCGGCTGCTGACCGATCTGGGCGCAGCGCCCTCATTTTTAATGACTGGTGGCTCGGTGACCACCACCGCTTTCAGCCTGGCCTGCCACATGGGAGCCAACCCGATCATCATGATCGGACAAGATCTGGCCTGGACCGACGGCAAGGACCATGCCGATGGCTATGTGAGCCAATACAGCCGTGAGCAACTGGAAGCCCGTCATGCCAAAGGCTTTGAAATCGAGGGCTACGACGGCAAACCGGTGCGCACCGAGCGGCAACTGCTGTACTACAAGACCTGGTTTGAGCAACGCATCGCGCAAATGCCCGACCGATTGGTGGTCAATGCCACCGAGGGGGGCGCCCGCATCGAAGGTGCGGCCCATGTGCCCTTTGCCAGTGTCTGCCAGGAAGTGCAGGCTAGCCGGCTGGGTGAACTGCAGCCCGACCCGGCACGCCCTTGGACCCCTGACTTTGCTTACCTGGCCCAGTTGGCCGACCGCCTGCGGGGTTTGCATGCTGAGATCGAGCATCTGGAGGCGGAGTTGAACAAGGGCATCAAACTGATTGATGGCATCAAAAAAACGCCCAAGAAATCAGTCATTCGACAAATTAAAGACATCAACCATTTGCTGGTGGAGGGCAGCTGGCAGGTCAAAACGGTGGTGGAAATGATGGGCCAGGCGGCCGTTGCAGCCACTGAGCAAAAAGTACTGACCGACGATGAGGTCAGCACCAATGTCAAAGGTTTGTATGGGGGCTACAAATCTGTCTACAAGTCGGCT
>CAYMMK010000061.1:1277-16158 GCA_964391575.1 uncultured Limnohabitans sp. | reverse complement strand
CCGATGCGGCCTGGATGGCCCGTGCCCGCTCGATGGGCTACACGCTGCTGGCCGCCGGCACCGACAGCGGTTTGTTGCAGGCGGCCATGGGAGATCTGATCCGTCAGGCCCGTTGAGCGGACAAGGCAGGCCATCCTGCCCTGAACCACCACAGAGACAATGCAAGCGCCAACACCACCAGCACAGCCGCCGCGGCCGCCAGCAGGGCGCTGATTTCGGTGTCTTTGCGCTCCAGCGTGAACTGGGTTGACAGGTGCTGGTAGATCAACTTGAGTTCCTGCGCCGAAGAGGCCTTGAAAAACTCGGCCTCAGTGATCTGGGCGATCTTTTTCAAGGTTTCTTCGTCCACCTGGGTGAAGAAGGAGTAGCCCTCGAAACCGGGAATGAAGCCGTGCGGGGTGCCGAATGCGACGGTGTAGACCTTCACGCCCAGTCTGGCGGCCAGTTGGGCCGCTTCGATCGGGTCCGGTCCGGTGGTTCGACGGCCGTCGGAGAGCAGGATGATGGCGCCCGCTGTGTAGGACCCAGGCGCAACCGCCGGAAGTTCCTTTGTAGGCGGGCGCCTGCCGTCGAGGCTCTGGCCTCTGGATTCGCCCGGATTGCGTGAGGCGGCGGATCCATAGAGGATCGATTCGAGTGGAATATCCGCTTCGGGCCGCAAGGTGGACAGGGCCAGCAGCAGACCGCTGCCGGTGGCCGTACCCCTTTGCAACTGGAACCGGTCAATGGCGGCCAGCCAGTCTTCGCGGCGATCGGTCACATGTTGCACCACCTGGGCCGTACCCGCAAAGGACACGATGGCTACACGAGCCTTGACGGGCAATTCCTGCAGGAATTCCTTGGCTGCCTTTTGCGCCGCCTGCATGCGATTGGGCTCGACATCTTCGGCCAG
Source organism: uncultured Limnohabitans sp. (assembly GCA_964391575.1). GTDB lineage: Bacteria > Pseudomonadota > Gammaproteobacteria > Burkholderiales > Burkholderiaceae_C > Limnohabitans_A. The sequence continues at coordinate 15,266 of CAYMMK010000061.1, read as the reverse complement.
CATGCTGCGGGACACGTCCATGGACAGCACCAGGGTCATGTAGTCAGCTGGAAGGGTCACCCGTGCCATGGGCCTTGCCAGTGCGAGCAGGCACAGCAGCAAGGCCAAAAAGATGAGGGTGGGGGGCAGATGGCGGCGCCACCATGACACCTTGCCCAGAGCTTCATGCACCAGCCCGAGGGACGAAAAAGTCAGCACATGGCGTCGTCTGCGTCGCAGCAGGACGAGATAGATCCCCGCGATCAAGGGCGCAAACCACAGGGACCACAGGAGTTCGGGTTCAAGAAAATGCATTTGTCCGATCGAGTTTGTTGGTGTTTCACATCAATTTAACACCGGGGCCTGTGTTATGGTTGAATCATGAAGCGTGCCGTGGTGTACAGCAAACGCCATCGCTCCCTTGAACCGTCCGTTTCCACGGGTACTGCAGGGTCGGAGCGGGTTGATCCTTTGAAATCGCCAAGGCCGGTGCGGCGCAGGTTCATGAAAATCTGGTTGCTGGCGGCATTTGTGACAGGCTGCGTGCTCACATTTTCAGCGATCACCATCGTCAATCTGCAAACAGGCCGCTCACCCGCACTGACCCAGAAGGACATTGATGCGGCTGTTCTGCACACCCTGAGCACACAGGATTTGCCTTCGGTCTCGGCGCGGGCGGCATCGGCTGTACAGCCCGCCGTGGTGCGGGTGCAAGGCTTTGAAGTCGACCCCAAAAAGCCCCAGGATCTGGGCCGCCCCTCGGGCGTGGGCACCGGGGTGGTCATCAAGGACGATGGCACGCTGCTGACCAACTACCATGTGGTCTGGGGGGCAGCCCGTCTGGTGGTGACCTTTGCCGATGGCACCGAATCACCCGCCCAGGTGGTGGGCGTCCATCCTGAAAAGGATCTGGCGGTGGTTAAACCCCTGAAGATCCCCGATGACCTGCAGCCGGCGGTGATCGGTTCCAGCCGTCAACTGGTCCCTGGCGACGGCGTGGTGGCGGTAGGGTTTCCTTTCGGCATGGGACCGTCTGTGTCCTCGGGCGTGGTCTCCGGTCTGGGCCGTGAGTTTGTGTCCCCCCAGGGTGGGCGCGTGTTGTCCGGACTGATCCAGTTTGATGCAGCCGCCAACCCTGGCAATTCGGGGGGACCCCTGGTCAACATGGCGGGTGAGGTGATCGGTATCGTGACGGCCATCCTCAACCCCACGCCAGCGCGCACTTTCATCGGTATCGGCTTTGCCACCACTATCGAGGAGGCAGGCATGGCGGTGGGCTTGCCACCTTTTTGATCATTCAACTGCAAGGGCCTGTAATGACCACATCCTCAAACCCCTGGCACCCGGGGACTTCCAGCCCGCAGGCTGCCCAGGCAGCAGCCCAGATGCAACGTGTCCTCTACGAGGTCAAGCGCGTGGTCGTGGGTCAGGATGCGTTTCTCGAGCGGGTCTTGGTCGCCTTGCTGGCCCAGGGACACCTGCTGATCGAAGGAGTGCCTGGACTGGCCAAGACCCTCACGGTCAACACCTTGGCCAAAACCCTGCGGGGATCCTTCCGTCGCATCCAGTTCACGCCCGATCTGCTGCCGGCCGATCTGGTGGGCACGCGCATCTTCAACCAGAAAACCAGCGAATTCAGCACCGTTCTGGGACCTGTATTTGCCAACCTGCTGCTGGCCGACGAGATCAACCGGGCCCCCGCCAAGGTACAAAGCGCCTTGCTTGAAGTGATGCAGGAGCGCCAAGTCACCCTGGCCGGGGAAACGCACCGCGTTCCTGCGCCCTTCCTGGTGATGGCCACGCAAAATCCCATTGAAACCGAGGGCACTTACCCCTTGCCCGAAGCGCAGGTGGACCGTTTCATGATGAAGGTGCTGGTGGACTATCCGGGTGAGGAGGAAGAGTTTGTCATCGTCCAGCGGGTGATTGGCGAGACTGTCCCGGTCAGCGCTGTGGTGACCCCCGAGGAATTGCTCATGCTGCAGCAGCAGTGCCGCCGAGGCTATGTCGATCACGGGTTGATTCACTATGCCGTCAGACTTGTGGCCGCAACCCGCACACCAGCGCGTTTCGGACTGGCGCACCTGGGCCGTTTTCTGACCTTTGGTGCCAGCCCACGCGCCACCATCGGCCTGATCGAGGGCGCAAGGGCCCTGGCTTTTCTGCGTGGACGGGACTATGCCCTGCCTGAGGACGTGGCCGATCTTGTTCCCGATGTGCTGCGTCACCGGCTGGTCTTGTCCTATGAAGCCCTGTCCGAAGGTCAAACGCCTGACGGACTGATTGCGCAGATCATGCAGGCTGTGCCGGTCCCCGACAAGCCCCTGGAATCCCATGCTCGGGTGGCTTCGCCAGTTTAAGGGGCGCCCTCCCGCGCCTGCGCCTGCGCAGTCGCGGGACGATGGCCGCGACCCACAGTCGTTGCTGCACCATCTGGAGTGGACAGTGCTGCGCCGCCTGGATGGAGCCCTGCAGGGCGAATACCGAAGTCTGTTTCGTGGTGCCGGCCTGGATCTGGCCGATTTGCGGGAGTACCAGTCGCATGACGATGTCAGGCACATCGACTGGAATGTCACCGCCCGCCTGCAGGTGCCCCATGTACGTTTGCACCAGGAGGACCGCGAAGTCAGCGCCTGGTTCTTGCTTGACATGACGGGATCCATGGGCTTTGGTTCGGGTGAGCGCAGCAAAAAGGACCTGATGCTTTCGTTTGTCGGGCTGATGGGTCTGTTGCTGCTGCGTCATGGCAACCGTGCCGGCGCACTGGTACTGACGGCTGATGCGCACCGGCCGGTTCTGTACATACCGGCCCGCATCGGTCGACGTCACCTGCTGCACCTCATCGATGTCCTGCAGAATGTGCCGAATGCACCCGCAGTGCATGACACACGCCTCGAACCCTGGCTGCGCGAGGCGCAATCCCTGCTCCGGCGCCGTGCCCAGGTGTTCGTGATGTCGGACTTCATCAGCCCGCCTGGGTGGGAGCAGGCCCTGGCCGGACTGGCGCAACGCCATGATGCGATTGCCGTTCGACTGGCCGACCCTCTGGAGTTGCAACTGCCCGGTGCCGGGCTGGTCTGGCTGCAGGACGCCGAGACGGGCGAGCAACTTCTTCTGGACACTTCCGATTCCACTTTTCGCGAACGCTTTGCGCAAAAGGCCCGGGATCGAGAGGCCACATTCGCCCAGGCCCTGGCGTATGCCGGAATGGATGGTCTGACCATGTCCACCGACGAAGACCTGGGTCTGGCATTGCGGCAATTTGTGGCGATGCGCAAGCGACGCAAACTACATGCCTGATCTGTTCTCGATAGAAATTCTGTGGCCACCGGTGCTCTGGGCCTTGCTGATCATGCCTGTGCTGGTATGGATATACACGCGCCGGTTGCGAGGCCGGCCTGCGCGTGGACTATCCAGGTGGTTGCAATGGGGCCTGCATGGCCCCTTTGCCCTGATTGTGACGGGCTTGATGCTGTTGATCCTGGCCATTGCGCGACCCCAGGCCGTCGTGCTTACGCCCATGCGGGAAGCGACGGTCATGCTGGCCATGGACACCTCGGGCAGCATGCGAGCCGACGATGTCAAGCCCAGCCGGATTGATGCCGCCCGGGCTCAAGCCGGTCGATTTGTACTGGCCAAGCCCGCCCGGCTTCGAGTGGGCCTGGTGACCATTGCGGGCACCGCAGCACTGGCGCAAGCGCCTACCGACCAGCGCGATGATCTGCTCAAGGCGCTGGAACATCTTCCGCTGCAATACGGTTCGGCGCTGGGATCGGGGATTCTGATTTCGCTTGAGGCGCTGTTGCCCGGATCCGGCATTGATGCGCAAAAAATCATCAACCAGGCCTCGGACGGTCCCGCGCGCAAGAGGGAGCAGGGACAAAGCCTGCCCTCCCCAGCCCAGACTCCGGCCTCCAGTGCAGCTGTCGACGGGCGCTCCAAAGCCATTGTCCTGCTGACTGACGGGCAGGGCAATCTGGGACCCGAACTGCTTGAAATGGCCAGGCTGGCAGCGCAGCACCGAGTGCGCATTTACACCGTGGGTGTGGGCACCAAGGAAGGTGCGGTGGTGCAGGTCCAGGGGCGCAGCATGCGAGTTCGGCTGGAGGAAGACGCCTTGCAGGAAGTCGCGAGAATCACTTCCGGGGAGTATTTCAGGGCCGGCAGTGCCGAGGAGTTGCACCAGGTCTATGACCGGTTGGGCACGCGTTTGCGCTTTGAAAAAAGAGGTGTGACCGAGGTCAGTGGCTTGGTGGCCTTGCTGGGCATGCTGCTGGCCTTGCTGGGCAGCATGATCAGTCTCTACCGGTTCGGACGCATTGTCTGAGCCGGGCTGGGCGCATCGTCTGCCCCCTTCAACTCAGGACCGCGTTGAGCCTCTGCGGGATCCCTTGAGGGCCTTGGCCTGGGCAAAGCTTGCCTTGCGGGCCAATCGCTGTGCATCGGCTTTTTCCCCCAGCTTGAGCCAATGCAGGAATTCGTCGGGTCTCTCAAGGCTGATGCGTCCAAGTGCACCGGTCCTGAAATCATGAATCAGGAGTTCGGCAGACCGGGTCAAATTGACCCGGCCACCGCCTTGCAGGGCGCCGCGCTGTCGTCCGATGGCCTGGAGCAGTTGTTCATCGCTCTGGTTGGCAATGTCTTCGAGCCGGTAGCGACCGAGCAGGGCTGAAGGGTAGTGGCTTTGCAGGTAGCCCAGCAGTTCAAGGGCAACTTCTTCGTCATCGAATGCCTTGACGCCAATGGCCCCGCTGGCGGCCAGATTGAAGCCACTTTGTTGCACGATGATTCTCGGCCACAGCACGCCGGGCGTATCGTACAGGTAGAAATCATCGGTCAGTGCCACGCGCTGCTCCAGACGCGTCACCCCTGCTTCATCGCCAGTGCGGGCCTTGCGCTGGCCCTTGAGCGTATTGATCAGGGTGGATTTGCCGACATTGGGAATGCCGCAGATCAGCACCCGCATCGGTTTGTCCATGCCGCCACGATGGGGCGCAAGCTGCTGACAGGCTGTGATCAGCGCCTTGGCCGGCTGCATCTGGCTGTTGTCCAGAGCGATGGCGGATACGCCATCTTGCCGGTTGTAGTGATCCAGCCAGGCCTGGGTGCACAAGGGATCTGCCAGATCCTGTTTACTGAGAATCTTGAGTGCCGGCTTGCCATGAATCAATGTGTGGAGCATGGGGTTGGCGCTCGAGCCCGGAAGCCGGGCATCGAGCATCTCGATGACGACATCGATCGACTTCAGACGCTCGGCGATGGCCTGACGCGTGAGGTGCATGTGACCGGGAAACCACTGGATGGCCATGCCCAATCCTCTGCTCAGGCCGGGATCAACCGGACCGTCAGCACCTGACCCGTGGCGATCACGGCAAAAAGGCGGTCGATGTTGGGGTGACTGCCGGGGTGCAGACGGGCAGCTTCGGTATGCTCGGCAAACAGTTCAAGCCCTTCTGTGGCGGCGGTTGCATCGATACGCCCATGCCTGAGCGCAAGAGCATGGTAAACGGCCAGTGCCCCGGCTTGACCCGGCCGGTTCGCAATAACGCCCCGCATGTCTCCATCAGCGCCGATCAGTTCCAGACGGGCAAGATGGCCTGCAGGAGGCAGGCTAAGCAGGTTGTCGGCAAATGTGGTCATGGCTGCGGAATCGGGAACCTTGGGGATTGTGCATCGGGATCGGCCGGTCGGACAGGAGGAGCGCCGGTGACAGGGGATTTGAGGGGGCGACAGCATACTGCCTCCATGTCTTCACGATCCCTTGCGCCCTGGCAAGTCATCATTGGTGGTTTGTCCGGACTGGTGCTGACCATCGGACTGGCGCGCTTTGCTTACACCCCGCTGTTGCCCGTCATGCAGGCGCAAACCGGCTTGAGCGATGCGGCGGCCGGAGCGCTTGCTGCCATCAATTACGCAGGTTACATGGTGGGGGCAGTGACAGTGGCCTGGCTGGATGACGTGCGTTGGCGTCACCGTCTGTACAGCGCCGGTCTTTGGGTGTCGTTGCTGGCCACTGCGGCCATGGCCCTGGGACCCTGGTGGTTGTCCTGGGCCGTCTGGCGTTTTTTGGGGGGGTTGTGTGGGGCCACGGGCATGTTGCTCGGCTCTGGACTGGTGTTGGGATGGCTGATCAGCAATGGTCGTCGACCCGAACTGGGTCTGCATTTCATGGGCATCGGGCTGGGCATTGTGGTATCTGCGCTCGGTGCTTGGGTATTGGGTCAGTTATTGATGGATTGGTCCGCCCAGTGGTGGGCCTTCGCCTTGCTGGGAGGGGTGTTTCTGGTGCCCGCCTGGTGCTGGCGCCCCCCGGTGCCTGTCCAGACTTTTCAGTCACTATCCGACGCAAACGCACCGCACTCGTCCTTACGCTGGCAATGGCTCCTGATGGGCAGTTATTTCGCGGCCGGATGGGGGTTCGTGATCAGTGCAACGTTCACGGTCGCGATCGTCGAGCGGACGGAACTGCTGGCCGGCATGGGTCCATGGATCTGGTGCTTGATTGGCATTGCTGCCATGCCCGCGGTCTTTCTTTGGGACCGGGTGGCCAGGCGGATGGGGGATATCCGGGCCTTGATGACCGCATTTGCCTTGCAGGCCACGGCCATTGCCCTGTCTGCGTCTTCGAACGATTTGTGGGCAGCCTTGCTGGGCGCCATGGGCTACGGGGCCACATTCATCGGCATTGTCAGCCTGACCCTGGCACTGGTCGGCCGGCGTTCGCCATCGAATCCGGGAAAGGCCATGGCCCGATTGACACTGAGTTATGGTGCGGCCCAGATCATCGCTCCGGCCCTGACCGGTGTGCTGGCCCAGGCCAGCGGGAGTTTCAAGTCCGGGCTGTGGTTGACCACATGGGTTTTGTGTGCAGGCCTCGCGCTGCTGGCCCTGTTGCCCAGGGATCCATGAGACATGGATGGGGCGGCTCAGCGGCTGACCGCTCCCTGGACCTGGGGTTCGGGTGCGACCCGACGGGCGCCCGTGAAACGTTTGTTCCAGTAAGCGGCGCGCATATCGCTGATTTCCACCTTTTTGCCTTTGCTTGGCGCGTGAATGAACTTGCCTTCGCCCAGATAGATACCCACATGACTGAAGGTGCGACGCATGGTGTTGAAAAAGACCAGGTCTCCCGGCTGCAGTTCATCGCGAGCGATGGTCTCGGTGCTGCGTGCTTGCTCGTCTGCGCGACGCGGGAGCAGCTGTCCGAAACTTTCTTCGTAGAGATGCCTGACAAACCCGCTGCAGTCAAACCCGGTGTCGGCCGATTCACCACCGCGCCGGTAAGGTACACCGATCAATTGCAGGGATCGTGTGATCAGGTCTGTGGCACCCTGTCCGACGCGCTGTCGGGCCTGGGTCAGATGGCCCAGGATCTGTGCTTTGAGGCCAGGATCCTGCACCCCCGCGGGTTCGACATCGGCAGGCGCAGCCCCGGCAGGGCCCGCCACGAAGGCCCAGGCCAGGCAACAGATGCCAATCGAAGTGGAGAGGAAAGAGCGCATGGTCAGGAGTGGGCGAGTCTAAACCATGCGGGAAGATCCCTGAGACAATCGGACGCTATCAAGGGAGCCTTGCCATGTTGATTGATATTGAAGAATCCCAACTTGTACTGGTGGATTACCAATCGGGTCTGGAAGGAGCGATGCAGGACGCGCAGGTCGTATGGCACAACGCCACCGTGCTGGCCCGCTTGGCCAGGCAACTGGATGTGCCTGTTTGGGGGACCGAACAAAATCCATCACGTCTGGGGGCCATGCCGGATGGCTTGCGCGCGTGCTGCAGCCGTGTTCTGGCCAAGATGCATTTCAGCGCCGTCGAAGAGGGTCTGGGCGAGTGGTTGCGCCCACCCGCCGAGCCACCACGCGGCAACGCGCGCAGTCTGCCCCGGCATCTTCAAAAACCACCGGGAGGCTCTCCTGTGCGCAACACGGTTATTTTGGCCGGGTGCGAAGCCCATATCTGCCTGTTGCAGACGGCTCTGGATTTGCTCGATGACGAGTTTGACGTCTGTGTGGTCACAGATGCCTGTGCATCTCGTACAGAGCGTAATCGCGATGCTGCTTTTGACCGACTTGCCGGGGCAGGCGCTGAGCTGGTGACCACTGAAATGGTGGCGTTCGAATGGATTCGCTCAGCCGAGCATCCCCACTTCAAGTTCATGCAATCGCTGATCAAGTCAGCCTGATTTCCGTTGGTTTCTGGTTGGGGATTGAAAGTCAGCTTGTCGCAAGTCGATTGGCCATAATTAAGAATTCAAAGAGACTTGTTTCATTCGTCCGACAAGCCTTCCAAGAGCCATGAACCCTGTGAGGTACCGATGAATCGCTATGCAGAATTTCACCGTCGCTCCATCGAGGAGCGCGAGAGTTTCTGGACCGAGCAGGCCGCACTGATCGACTGGCACAAACCGTTCGTGCAGGTGTGCGATTACCACACCCCTCCCTTTGCACAATGGTTCAAGGGTGGCGAAACCAACCTGTGCCATAACGCGCTTGACCGGCACCTTGACACCAGGGGCGACCAGAACGCATTGATCTTTGTATCCACGGAAACAGACACGGAGATCACCTACACCTACCGGCAGTTGCACAGGGAAGTACAACGGATGTCGGCAATCTTGCTTGCGCAGGGTGTGGGCCGGGGCGACCGTGTGCTGATTTACATGCCCATGATCGCCGAGGCCAGTTTTGCCATGCTGGCCTGTGCGCGCATTGGCGCCATCCACTCGGTGGTGTTCGGTGGCTTTGCCAGTCACGCCTTGGCCAGCAGGATTGATGACGCCCAACCCAAAGTGATTGTCAGTGCCGATGCCGGCATGCGCGGGGGCAAGGCCGTTCCTTACAAGCACCTGCTCGATGAGGCCATCAGGCTGGCTACACACAAGCCCGAGAAGGTGGTGATGGTCAACCGTGGGTTGGCCGATCTGGCGCCTGTACCGGGCCGTGATGTGGACTATGCCAGCGAACGCACCAGACACATGGAAGCCCAGGTTCCCTGCGTCTGGGTGCCCAGTGAACACCCCAGCTACATTCTCTATACGTCCGGCACAACCGGCAAACCCAAAGGGGTGCAACGCGATACCGCCGGGTATGCGGTGGCACTGGCCGCGTCCATGCGCCATATTTACATGGGTCTGCCCGGGGAAACCTATTTTTCCACCTCGGACATCGGCTGGGTGGTCGGTCACAGTTACATCATCTATGGCCCGCTGATCAACGGTATGGCCACCATCATGTACGAGGGTCTGCCCACCCGGCCCGATGCCGGCATCTGGTGGAGTCTTGTCGAGAAGTACAAGGTTTCGGTCATGTTCTCGGCTCCCACGGCCGCCCGCGTCCTCAAAAAGCAGGACCCGGCCTATCTGAGCAAGTACAACCTCTCCAGCCTCAAGGCCCTGTTTCTGGCCGGAGAGCCGCTGGACGAACCCACCGCCACATGGATGGCCGATGCGATTGGGAAACCTGTCATTGACAACTACTGGCAAACCGAGACCGGTTGGCCGATCATGGCCATTTGCAACGGTATTGAGCAGGCGCCCACCAAATATGGCTCACCAGGCAGGGCGGTATACGGCTATGACGTCAAACTCATTCACGAAAATACCGGCGAGGAAATCACCGTGCCCGACCAGAAGGGCGTCATTGCCATTGAAGGACCACTGCCCCCCGGTTGCTTACAGACCGTCTGGGGTGACGACAAGCGCTATGTCAATACCTACTGGAGCAGCATTCCCGGCAAGACCATGTACTCCACCTTTGACTGGGGGGTCAAGGACAAGGACGGGTATTTCTATATCCTGGGGCGCACCGATGACGTGATCAACGTTGCTGGTCATCGCCTGGGGACGCGCGAAATCGAGGAGAGCATTTCCAGCCATCCGAATGTGGCTGAGGTGGCCGTGGTGGGGGTGGCCGATCCGCTCAAGGGGCAGGTGGCCGTGGGCTTTGCGGTGCTCAAGGATCCGGGTGTTGCCGCCACACCCGAGGCGGCTTTACGGCTGGAAGGCGAGATCATGAAGGTGGTCGACGGACAGCTGGGGGCGGTGGCCCGGCCCGCACGGGTACGTTTTGTGTCGCTTTTGCCCAAAACCCGCTCGGGCAAGCTTTTGCGACGTGCCATCCAGGCGGTCTGTGAAGGGCGGGATCCTGGCGACCTGACCACCATGGACGATCCATCGGCACTGCAGCAAATCATCGACCAGATCAAGGCCTGAGGGTTTACCGCCCTGCCGGGAGCAGGTTGTTTTGGGGGGCTTCATCGGGCTTGTTAGCTACATCGAAGTCAGCCCATGGCACAATGTATGGGTTATACAAGGCCCTTCCAGTGCCACACTGTCGCATCCGCCATCCGGTTCAGCCGTGCCGCGGAAGGTAGTTCAACCAACTCATGCTCCCTCAAGGGGGGCGGAGGTAGCGAGAAGATGAGCGAGACAAAATCCGTCTATGCGGCCTACGCGGCCAACACCCATCTCTTCGGGGGCAACGGCCCCTACGTCGAGGAGATGTACGAAAATTATCTGGCCAATCCGGGCAGCGTGCCTGACAACTGGCGAGACTATTTCGACGCCCTTCAAAACGTTCCTGCCGTCGACGGCTCCAACGCCAAGGACATTCCCCATCTGCCGGTGATCAACGCCTTCGCCGAGCGGGCCAAGCAGGGCGGCACCAAGGTCGTCATGGCCAGCGCCGATGCGGAAATGGGTCGCAAACGGACGGCCGTTCAGCAGCTCATTGCAGCCTACCGCAATGTGGGGCAACGCTGGGCCGATCTGGATCCCCTCAAGCGTACTGAGCGGCCCCACATTCCTGAACTCGACCCGGCTTTCTACGGATTTTCTGATGCTGACCAGGAAACCGTGTTTGACACCTCCAACACCTTCTTCGGCAAGGACCGCATGAGCCTGCGCGAGCTGCTCAATGCGCTGCGCGAAACCTATTGCGGCACGCTGGGTGTGGAATACATGTACACCACCGACATGGCGCAAAAGCGCTGGTGGCAGCAAAAACTTGAAAGCATACGCAGCAAGCCCACTTTCAGTGTCGAAAAGAAAAAGCATATCCTCGACCGACTGACAGCTGCAGAGGGTCTGGAGCGCTACCTGCACACCAAATATGTTGGACAGAAACGCTTTTCGCTCGAAGGTGGCGAGAGCTTCATCGCCTCCATGGACGAACTGATCCAGCGTGCCGGCGAGCAGGGCGTGCAGGAAATCGTGATTGGCATGGCCCACCGGGGCCGCCTGAATGTCTTGGTCAATACCCTGGGCAAGATGCCCAAGGACCTGTTTGCCGAGTTCGACCACACCGCCCCTGAGGAATTGCCTGCCGGTGACGTCAAGTACCACCAGGGTTTCAGCTCGGATGTATCCACCCCCGGTGGGCCGGTGCACTTGAGTCTGGCCTTCAACCCTTCGCACCTGGAGATTGTCAACCCGGTGGTGGAAGGATCGGTGCGCGCCCGCATGGACCGCCGTGGCGATCCGAAAGGGGCGCAGGTCCTGCCGGTGCTGGTGCACGGCGATGCAGCCGTGGGCGGGCAGGGCGTGAACCAGGAAACCCTGTGCCTGGCACAGACGCGTGGCTACAGCACAGGCGGCACGGTCCACATCATCATCAACAATCAGATCGGTTTCACCACCTCCGATCCCCGTGACTTGCGTTCCACGGCTTTTTGCACCGACATTTTCAAGATGGTCGAAGCCCCGGTTCTGCATGTCAATGGCGATGATCCTGAAGCAGTGGTTCTGGCCAGCCAGCTGGCGCTTGAATACCGCATGAAGTTCCGTGCTGACGTGGTGGTCGACATCACCTGTTTCCGCAAACTGGGACACAACGAACAGGACACGCCCAGCCTGACGCAGCCGCTGATGTACAAGAAAATCGGTGTCCACCCTGGAACTCGCAAGCTCTATGCGGACAAGCTGGCCGCTCAGGGCCTGGGTGACGGTCTGGGTGACGAAATGGTCCGAACGATCCGTGCTGCGCTGGACGCTGGCAAGCACACGGATGATCCCGTCCTGAGCAACTTTAAAAGCAAATTTGCGGTGGATTGGGCGCCTTTTCTGGGCAAAAAATGGACCGATTCGGCGGACACGGCGATTCCGCTGGCCGAGTGGAAGCGACTGGCCGAAAAAATTTCCACAATTCCGTCATCCATCACGCCGCACCAGCTGGTCAAGAAAGTCTACGATGACCGCGCAGCAATGGGCCGTGGCGAGATCAATGTGGACTGGGGCATGGGCGAGCACATGGCCTTTGCCACTCTGGTGGCCAGTGGTTATCCCGTTCGCCTGTCAGGCGAAGATTGCGGGCGGGGCACCTTCACCCACCGCCATGCGGTCATCCACGACCAGAACCGCGAGAAGTGGGATACCGGTACCTACGTGCCGCTGCAGAACGTTGCCGACAACCAAGCGCCGTTCGTCGTCATCGACTCCATCCTTTCTGAGGAAGCGGTGTTGGCTTACGAGTACGGATATGCGTCCAATGACCCCAACACTCTGGTGATCTGGGAAGCGCAATTTGGCGACTTCGCCAACGGCGCCCAGGTGGTGATCGACCAGTTCATCGCTTCGGGCGAAGTCAAGTGGGGCCGTGTCAATGGCATTACCCTGATGCTTCCGCATGGCTACGAAGGTCAGGGCCCCGAGCACAGCTCGGCCCGTGTGGAACGCTTCATGCAGCTTGCGGCCGACACCAACATGCAGATAGTGCAGCCCACCACCGCCAGCCAGATCTTTCATGTATTGCGACGTCAGATGGTGCGCGACCTGCGCAAGCCACTGGTCATCTTCACGCCCAAGTCCCTGCTGCGAAACAAGGATGCCACAAGCCCGGTCTCCGAGTTCACCAAAGGTAACTTCCAGACCGTGATCGGTGACACCCGGGAGCTCAAGGCCGAGAAGGTCAGGCGGGTCATTGCCTGCTCGGGCAAGGTCTATTACGACCTGGTCAAGAAGCGCGAGGAAAAAGGCGCTGACGATGTGGCGATCGTCCGTGTGGAACAGCTCTATCCGTTTCCGCACAAGACCTTTGGTGCCGAGATCCGAAAGTACCCGAAGGCCTCGGAAATCGTCTGGTGCCAGGATGAGCCCCAAAACCAGGGCGCCTGGTTCTTCATCCAGCACAACATTCACGAAAACATGGAAATCGGTCAGAAACTGGGTTATGCGGGTCGTGCCGCCTCGGCCTCGCCCGCCGTGGGCTACTCCCACCTGCACCAGGATCAGCAAAAGGCCCTGATCGAGGCGGCCTTTGGCAAGCTCAAGGGCTTCGTCCTGACCAAGTGATCGTGTGCCTGGCCTGGGTTCATCTAGGCCAGGACGCTGTCCAGTTCCCAACGAATATCGACTATCGGAAATACCATGGCAATCGTAGAAGTCAAAGTTCCCCAGCTGTCCGAATCTGTGGCCGAAGCCACCCTGCTGACCTGGAAAAAGAAGGCCGGTGAAGCCGTCGCTCAAGACGAAATCCTGATCGAGATCGAAACCGACAAGGTCGTGATGGAAGTGCCTGCACCCTCGGCCGGTGTGCTGGCCGAGATCGTGGTCGGCGATGGTGGCACCGTGGTGGCCCAGCAGCTGATCGCCAAGATCGACAGCGAAGGCAAGGCCGGTGCGGCCGCCCCCGCCGCCGCGCCTGCAGCAGCTGCGACACTCGCCGCGGCCCCCGCTGCCGCAGCGCCCGCCAGCAACCGCATGGGCAGCGTGGCCATGCCCGCAGCGGCCAAGCTGATGGCCGACAACCACCTGGCCGCCGGTTCGGTGGCCGGCACCGGCAAGGATGGCCGTGTGACCAAGGGCGACGTGCTGGTCGCCGTGGCCTCGGGAACGACGGCTGCGATCCCCACTGGTGCCCCGACCAGCACGCTGCCCCAGGTGGCTGCTCCGGCCGTGAGCCTGGGTGATCGCCCCGAACAGCGTGTGCCGATGACCCGTCTGCGTGCCCGCATTGCCGAGCGCCTGCTGCAGTCGCAAGCGACCAACGCCATCCTGACCACTTTCAACGAGGG
>CAYMMK010000061.1:0-1267 GCA_964391575.1 uncultured Limnohabitans sp. | reverse complement strand
TGAGGTCAACATGGCTCCGGTGATGGAGATGCGCAAGCGCTTCCAGGAGAAGTTCGAGAAGGAGCACGGCGTCAAGCTCGGCTTCATGAGCTTTTTCGTCAAGGCTGCGGTGGCTGCCCTGAAGAAGTACCCCATCGTCAACGCGTCCGTGGATGGCAACGACATCGTCTACCACGGCTACTTCGACATCGGCATTGCCGTCGGCTCGCCCCGTGGCCTGGTCGTGCCGATCCTTCGTAACGCCGACCAGATGAGTTTTGCCGACATCGAAAAGAAAATCGCCGAATTCGGCAAGAAGGCCCAGGAGGGCAAGCTGGGCATCGAAGAGATGACCGGTGGCACCTTCTCCATCTCCAACGGTGGCACTTTCGGCTCCATGCTGAGCACGCCCATCATCAACCCGCCGCAGTCGGCCATCCTGGGTGTTCACGCCACCAAGGACCGCGCCGTGGTCGAGAACGGGCAAGTGGTCGTGCGTCCGATCAATTACCTGGCCATGTCCTATGACCACCGCATCATCGACGGTCGCGAAGCCGTGCTGGGCCTCGTCGCCATGAAAGAGGCGCTCGAGGATCCGTCGCGCCTGCTGTTTGACCTGTAATTGACCGCAACCGCAATGCCTCCGACCGGGGGCATTGCTTTTTTCGAGATACCCAAATGAGCAAACAATTCGACGTTGTCGTCATCGGCGGTGGCCCCGGGGGTTACATTGCCGCCATCCGTGCGGCACAACTGGGCATGCAGGTCGCCTGCATCGACGAGTGGAAGAACGCCGCTGGCGGGCCCGCACCGGGTGGCACCTGCACCAATGTGGGGTGCATTCCTTCCAAGGCGCTGCTGCAGTCTTCCGAGCATTTCGAGCACGCCAACCACCACTTTGCCGAGCATGGCATCACGACCAAGGACGTCAAGATCGACGTGGCCAAGATGATTGCCCGCAAGGATACGGTCATCAAACAGAACAACGACGGCATCCTTTACCTGTTCAAGAAGAACAAGGTGACTTTCTTCCATGGCCGCGGCAGCTTTGTTGGCAAGACCGAGGCTGGCTGCGAGATCAAAGTGGCTGGCAAGACCGAAGAGTCCATCAGCGCCAAGCAGGTGATCGTGGCTACCGGCTCGAACGCCCGTGCACTGCCCGGCGTGCCTTTTGACGAAGAAACCGTGCTGTCCAACGATGGTGCCTTGTGCATGGGCGCCGTCCCTAGGAAACTGGCGCTGATCGGCTCGGGCGTGATCGGCCTGGAAATGGGTTCGGTCTGGCGCC
>CAYMMK010000060.1:0-16279 GCA_964391575.1 uncultured Limnohabitans sp. | reverse complement strand
TCATGCGGTCGACAATAATTTCCAGGTGCAGTTCGCCCATGCCGCCAATGATGGTCTGGCCGGACTCTTCGTCGGTTTGCACGCGGAAAGAGGGATCCTCGGCGGCCAGACGGGACAAGGCAATGCCCATCTTCTCCTGGTCGGCCTTGGACTTGGGCTCCACGGCCTGTCGGATCACAGGCTCGGGGAACACCATGCGCTCAAGGGTCACCACGGCCGACGGATCGCACAGGGTTTCACCGGTGGTGACGTCTTTGAGGCCCACGCAGGCGGCGATATCGCCAGCGCGGATTTCCTCCACTTCCTGGCGGTTGTTGGCATGCATCTGCACGATACGGCCAATACGCTCTTTCTTGCCACGCACGGCGTTGTAGACGGTATCGCCCTTGGACAGCACGCCCGAGTACACACGCACGAAGGTCAGCTGGCCGACAAAGGGGTCGGTCATCAGTTTGAAGGCCAGGGCAGCGAACTTTTCGCCATCGTCGGCCTTGCGGTGGGTGTCCTGTTCGTCTTCGTCAGTGCCCTTGACGGGGGGAATGTCCACCGGCGAGGGTAAGAAGTCGATCACGGCGTCGAGCATGCGCTGTACACCCTTGTTCTTGAAGGCGGTGCCGCACAGCATCGGCTGGATTTCGGTCGCAATCGTGCGGGTGCGGATGCCCAGCTTGATCTCGTCTTCGGACAGGTCGCCTTCTTCCAGGTACTTGTTCATCAGCTCTTCGGAGGCTTCGGCCGCAGCCTCCACCATGGACTCTCGCCACTTCTTGGCCTCTTCGACCAGTTCGGCCGGAATGTCCTCAAAAGTGAACTTCATGCCCTGGGACGCTTCGTCCCAGATGATGGCCTTCATCTTGATCAGGTCGACCACGCCCTTGAAGCCTTCTTCGGCACCGATCGGGATCACGATCGGCACGGGGCTGGCCTTCAGACGCAGCTTCATCTGGTCCACGACCTTGAAGAAGTTGGCGCCGGTGCGGTCCATCTTGTTCACGAAAGCCAGACGTGGCACCTTGTACTTGTTCGCCTGACGCCACACGGTTTCGGACTGGGGCTGCACGCCGCCGACTGCACAGTACACCATGCAGGCGCCGTCGAGTACCCGCATGGAACGCTCCACCTCGATGGTGAAATCCACGTGGCCAGGGGTGTCGATGATGTTGAAGCGGTGCTCAGGGTAGGACAGGTCCATCCCTTTCCAGAAGCAGGTCGTGGCTGCCGAGGTGATCGTGATGCCGCGCTCTTGTTCCTGCTCCATCCAGTCCATGGTGGCAGCGCCGTCGTGCACTTCACCAATTTTGTGGTTCACGCCGGTGTAGAACAGGATGCGTTCTGTGGTGGTGGTCTTGCCGGCGTCGATGTGCGCCGAGATGCCGATGTTGCGGTAGCGCTCGATGGGGGTGGTGCGAGCCATGATGATCCTCTTGGGAATTCAGATTGCAAAAATACTAAAAATGCCTACGCCCTACAGGGGTCTACAGGGCGAAGCGAGCGGCTGTCAGCTTTGGCGCGGGTGGCCGGAAACCGGAACAACCTTGAGGGTCGTGAGGAATTCCGGACGGGCCCCGCAACGACGGATCACAGCCGCGCAGTAGACCCTCGGCTTAGAAACGGAAGTGGGAGAAGGCTTTGTTGGCTTCTGCCATGCGGTGCACTTCGTCACGCTTTTTCATGGCCCCGCCGCGGCCTTCGTTGGCTTCAAGCAGTTCGTTGGCCAGGCGCAGGGCCATGGATTTTTCGCCACGCTTGCGGGCGGCTTCCTTGATCCAGCGCATCGACAGGGCCAGCCGACGAACCGGCCGCACTTCGACCGGCACCTGGTAATTGGCACCACCCACGCGGCGGGACTTGACTTCCACCATGGGCTTGACGTTGTTGATAGCGATGGTGAACAGCTCCAGCGGGTCTTTGCCCGTCTTTTGCTGCATCGTGTCAAGCGCGCCATAAATGATGCGCTCGGCGACCGCCTTTTTGCCGCCTTCCATGATCACGTTCATGAACTTGGAGAGCTCGACATTGCCGAACTTGGGATCCGGCAGGATTTCACGTTTAGGGACTTCGCGACGACGTGGCATTTTTCACCTCTTTGCTTCAGTTGATGGCTGGCCGTCCTTGGTATCCAGACATCTCGCAGACCCATTTGGAATCTGCACTTACTCGACCCGGCTATCGGGTCACTACGCTGTGCGGGCTCGTCCGAACCCGGGCAGCACCATGGGAGAACGGGCTTACTTGGCCTTGGGCCGTTTGGCGCCGTACTTGGAGCGGGCCTGCTTGCGGTCTTTGACGCCTTGCAAGTCCAGCGAGCCGCGCACGATGTGGTAGCGCACGCCAGGCAGATCCTTCACGCGGCCGCCGCGCACCAGCACCACCGAGTGCTCTTGCAGGTTGTGGCCTTCACCGCCAATGTAGGAAATAACTTCGAAGCCGTTGGTCAGGCGCACCTTGGCAACCTTGCGCAGGGCGGAGTTGGGCTTCTTGGGCGTCGTGGTGTACACGCGGGTGCACACGCCCCGACGCTGGGGGCAATTCTCCATGGCCGGGCTCTTGGATTTGGTCTTTTCGACCTCCCGGCCCTGGCGCACGAGCTGGTTGATGGTTGGCATTGAAAACGTCCCTAAACGTTTGATTTGACAATAAGCACTTCTCCGCCCCAATAGCGGAAAAGCCTGCCAGTATAGCGTGCATGCGCTCTTCAGGCAAATTCCGGGGCCGGGGGACGTTTGCGTCTCAGCGAATCCACAGGCGTATGGCGTCCCAGGCGCGCCCGAGGAGGCCGGCCTCCCCGACAGGCTTGAGTACCTGCAGGGGCACATCGAGCAGCGGGGTGTCGCCCCGAGCCACACGAAGGGTGCCCACGCTTTGCCCCCGAGCGAAAGGGGCCACCAGCGGATCGGGCCGGATGACCTGGGTTTTGAGCTGGGCGGCCGCGCCCGAGGGCACCGCCACCACCAGCGGATAGGGCGAGCCGAGCTGCACCACCGATTCGCTGCCTTTCCAGACCGGCGCGCTCACGACCGCCTGGCCGGCATCGAAGAGCTTGACCGCATCAAAGGCGGTGTAACCCCAGTTGAGCAGCTTTTGCGACTCGTTGGCCCGGGCGTTTTCGCTGTCGGCCCCCAGCACGATCGACAACAGCCGGCGGCCGCCGAGATTGGGGAAGTCGCGCCGGGCAGTGGCCACCAGGCAGTATCCGGCGGCCTGGGTATGGCCGGTCTTGAGCCCGTCGACGCTCGGATCACGAAAGAGCAGCAGGTTGCGGTTGGTGTCGTTGGCCGCCGGTGTGCCTTCGTAGCGGTATTTACGGATCGCGTAATAGGAGACGTACTGCGGGAAGTCCCGCAGCAAGCGGGTGGCCAACAGGCCCAGATCGTTGGCGGTGGTGGTGTGGCCGGGTTCGGTCAGCCCTTCCGGGTTCTTGTAGGTGGTCGACTTCATGCCCAGCAGACGGGCCTGGTCGTTCATCAACTGGACGAAGCGCTCGACACTGCCGGCCACGCCCTCGGCCAGGGCCACCGTGGCGTCGTTGCCCGATTGCACGATCATGCCCTTGAGCAGGTCTTCGACCGGCACCCGCATCTTGGGGTCGATGAACATGCGCGAACCGGGCATGCGCCAGGCCCGCTCGGACACCGGCAAGGGCTGTTTGAGGTCGATCTTCTTGAGTCTCAAGGCGTCAAACACCAGGTAGGCGGTCATCAGCTTGGTCAGTGAGGCCGGCTCCACGGCCATGTCCGGATCCTTGGCGGCCAGCACCTGGTTGGCCGTGACATCCATCAGCAGGTAGGCCCGTGCGGCCACTTCGGGGGGCTGGGGCATCTGGGCTCGGGCCTGCAGCATCAGCAAGGTGAGACCGGCGGCGGCCAGTCCGAGTCGAATCAGTGTTCTCATGGGTTCAGGAAGGATCATTGGGCCTGCCAGCAGGTCCGGGGGTCAGGCCTAGGCCTGGAGGTGGTGAACCGCCAGCCGCCGCAGCAGCGGCAATTGTCCGTGAAAGAAGTGTTCGACCCCGGGGACCACCGTCACCGGCAGGTGCTGGGGTCGGGCCCAGTCCAGCACACTGGCCAGGGGCACGGTCTCGTCTTGCTCGCCGTGGACCACCAGGGTCTGTTCGTGCAGGGTCTGTGACAGGGGCGGCACATGGAAGCGCGACGCCGCCAGCCCGACCAGAATGGTTTTGGCTGGCCTGCGGGCCAGCACTTCGTCGCCAGCCAGCGCTCTGGCCGTGACGAAGGCTCCGAAAGAGAAACCGGCCAGGGCCAGTGCGCCAGTAGGGGCGGCTTGCGCAATCACGGCCAGCAGGTCATCGGTTTCGCCAAAGCCCTCGTCAAATCGGCCGCCCGAGGCCTCGACGCCCCGGAAATTGAAACGCACCGCTTCCCAGCCACATTGCACAAACGCGCGTGCCAGTGTTTGCACAACCTTGTTGTCCATGGTGCCGCCAAACAGGGGGTGTGGATGGGCAATCACAGCCGTACCCCGCGGAGGGCCGGGCGGCAGATCCCGCAGGCCCTGCAGTGTGCCGGCTGGCCCCGAGAATGTGCACCGCAGGGTGGCGGCGTTCATCAACGCCCCACTTCAGGGCCCAGTCGCAGCCGTTCAACCACCTGTCCGTCACGCAGGTGCGAGGTCACGATATCGTCGATGTCTTGCAGGTCCACATAGCTGTACCAGACCCCTTCGGGGTAGACCACCGCCACCGGCCCGCCGGCACAGCGGTCCAGACAGCCCGCCTTGTTGACCCGCACCTGGCCTGGCCCGGCCAAGCCCAGCGCCTTGATGCGTTGCTTGCAATGGTCGAAGGCGACTTGCGCCTGATGTTGCGCACAGCAGGCCTGACCTTCTGTGCGCTGGTTGAGACAGAAGAAAACATGCCGCTGAAAGTAGGGCTTGGTGTCGGGAGAACTCATGCGGGCGATTGTAGGCAAGCCCTGCGCGACGACGCGCCGTGCAAGGCAAGGCCTTTCAGCGCCGGGGCCGTGGCCCCTGCGACAGCCGCAGCAACAGGTTCATCAGCACCAGGTAAGGCCACAGCCAGCCCAGCCACTGGATCAGCCCGTGAAAGCGGATGAACCGGCCCTGCTCCCAGGTCTGCAGGGTCTGTGCGAAATAGGCGTCGGCAGACGCGTTATTGAGCAGGGTCAGCTGCCAGACCAGGGCCACCAGGGCCAGCACCAGGCTCGCCCTTCGGGGCAGGGCCAGGGCGGCCAACGCGGCCACACAGGCCCAGGACAGCCCCAGGCCCACTTCGCGGCTGAACCAGCCCCAGGCATGGGCCGGGCCATAGGTCAGGATGGCCGACAGCAGCGCCGCCCCAATGCCCAACAAGGTCGCCATCACCGCCATGACCAGGCGCTGACCCCATTGACGGATCACGCCATACGCCAACAAGACCGGTACCAGCAGGCCCAGCCCCACGCACACCACCTCGTTGAAAGGCAACATGGGCTGCAATTCGATCTCGCGCAAGGGCATCCAGTCGATCAACGGGGTTTCCAGCAACTGATCGGCCAAAGCGGACTCGGCACGCTCGAGCACCTGGCCAAGACCGAAGACCACCGGTGCCGGGAACAGCAGCGCCAGGGGCCACAGCCACAACAGCACCAGAATGCCGCGTGCATCCTCGATGAACCAACGGTCGCGCCAGCGGCTCCACCGTGAAAGCCAGCCTGCCCACTCGAGCCAGCGTGCCAGCCAGGCCCCCATCAGCGCGCCGCCCACATTGAGCAGGGCGTCAACATTCGAGGGGACCCGCTGGGGCAGCAAGGTCTGTATGGACTCCATACACAGCGTCAGGACAGTGGCCGCCAGCAAGGCACCCAGCACCGGCCAGCGCCCGCCACTGCGGTGCAGTGCAAGGGCCCACAGGAACCCGAACGGGGCATACCCCAGCAGATTGGAGGTGACGTCAAAGCCGGTCCAGTAGCGCGGCCAGGGGGCCGTGACAAAAGCCCATGGCGCCAGGCCCTGCACCCGCCAACCTTCAAAGGGGTAGAGGCTGGCGTAAGCAATCAGTGCCGCGTAAACGAGCGAAAGTGGCCACGCAGCGGTCTTGCCCATGGGGCCTCAAAAGGGCTTGACCACCACCAGAATCACCGCCACCAACATCAGCAGGACCGGAACCTCGTTGAACCCGCGGAACCAGACATGGCTGTGGGGGTTGTGCCCGTCTTGAAATTGCCGCAACAGCCGGCCGCAGACGTGGTGGTAGCCAAGCAAAACCACCACTGTCAGGAGCTTCGCATGCATCCAGCCTTGGCCAGGGCCCAGACCGATGCCGTGGTAGAGCCACAACCACAGGCCCAGCCCCAGTGCGGGCACCATCAGCACGGTCATGAAGCGGTAGAGCTTGCGTGCCATGGTAAGTAGGCGCTCACGCTCTGCGACAGAATCCGGTGCCACCATGGCCAGATTGACGAAGATGCGCGGCAGGTAAAACAGACCGGCAAACCAACTGGCAATGAATACGATGTGCAGGGCTTTGATCCAGAGCATGAAGGGAGTGTAGCGGCGCACCGGTGAAAAAAAACCCTCGGCCCAAAGCCGAGGGTTGGAAGCCTTTTTGCTGTCACACATCAAGGCACCCGCTCAGGGAGGAAAAGCGGGAGGCGGCAAGCCGCCCAAAGAAACTTTAACAAACATCAAAAGTGATCACAAGTCGCCAATTGATTTTTTTGACAGAGATTGACCCTTTTGGGACACGACAGGTCCGGGAAAGGCCAGCAAGGGGCGACCCGGTACCGTCCGGTGTGGAGTTGGGGCACAATTTTCGGCATGACAACCTTTGCACCTTACCCGGCCGCCCGTCCGCGCCGCCTGCGCCGCGACGAATTCACCCGTAACCTGGTGCGCGAACACCGTGTCACGGCCCATGACCTGATCTATCCGGTGTTTGTGCTCGACGGGCACAACCAGCGCCAGGCGGTCGCGTCCATGCCGGGCGTGGAGCGGCTGTCCCTGGACCTGCTGCTGCCGGTGGCTGAGGACTGCGTGAAACTCGGGATCCCGGTCATGGCCCTGTTTCCGGTGATCGATGCCTCGCTGAAGGACCCGACCGGCACGCAGGCGATGAACCCCGACGGTCTGGTGCCGCGCGTGGTTCGTGAACTCAAGAAGCGGTTCCCCACGCTGGGTGTGATGACCGATGTCGCGCTCGACCCCTTCACCAGCCACGGGCAGGACGGCCTGCTCGATGAAACCGGCTACATCCTCAATGATGAAACCAGCGCGGTGTTGGTGCAGCAGGCCCTCACCCAGGCTGCTGCCGGGGTGGACATTGTGGCGCCCAGCGACATGATGGACGGGCGCATTGGCGCCATCCGCACTGCTTTGGAATCACAGGGACACATCCACACCCGCATCATGGCCTACAGCGCCAAATATGCCAGCGCCTTCTACGGACCTTTCCGTGACGCCGTGGGCTCCGCCGCCAACCTCGGCAAGAGCAACAAGAAGGTCTACCAGATGGATCCGGGCAACACCGACGAGGCCCTCAAAGAGGTGGCGATGGACATCGCCGAAGGCGCCGACATGGTGATGGTCAAGCCCGGCATGCCTTACTTGGACGTGGTGCGTCGCGTCAAGGACGAGTTTCGCGTGCCGACTTTTGCCTACCAGGTCTCGGGCGAGTACGCCATGCTCAAGGCCGCCGCCAACAACGGCTGGCTCGACCACGATGCCGTCATGCTCGAGAGCCTGCTGGCCTTCAAGCGTGCCGGTGCCGACGGTGTGCTGACGTACTTTGCACGCGATGTCGCGCGCATCGTGAACCCGCAGATCTGAGTCGCTGATGCACGTTTTTTCAGTGACCGGCATGCAGGTGCAGGCCGGTCTCGACGTCCCCTTGCAATTACCGGACCAAGGGTTTGTCTGGCTGGCCTGTTCTCGGGACGACTTCAGCCAGGAGTTGCCCCAATTGCAGGCGGCATTGGAGCGTTTGACGGGGCACGCCCTGGTGGACCTGCATGTGTCCGACTTGCTCAATGTGCAGTTGCCCTCCCATTTTGATTTCTGCGCCCAATACGATCTGGTGGTGTTTCGGCGGCTGGCCCAGCGCGAGACGGCCCCAACCGCCGGCTCCGGGGTGTCGGCGGGCAAGCGGCCCGGGCCGCCGGTGCTGCAGCGCATCGACACCAGTCCCGTCGGCTTTGTGCTGTTTGACCGTTTGTTGCTGAGTGTGCATCCGCAGGACTGCGCCGTTCTGCAAGCCTACGCCGCCCGACTGACGGCGGCGTCTGGCGAAGCCCAAAGTGAGACCGACACGCGTTCGGCAGGTGCGCGGGGCATTCCGCGCAGTGCGGCCGACATGATGCTGCGCATCATCAGCCAGATGGTCGACGGTTACCTGGACCTGCGCCGGGAACTGAGCCGACAGCTTGACCACTGGCAGGCCGAACTGCTCAGCCCGCGCACAAGGTTTTCTCGCTGGGATGCGCTGCTGCACGCGCGCGCATCGCTGCACCAGATCGAGTCCCTGTGCGAAGACCAGCGCTCGGCCATGCAGCGCTGGACCGAAGCCTTGGAGGGCTGGACGGTGGACAAGGACCCGCTTGCATCGCGCGAGATGGACCTGCTGCAGATCCGCAGCCGGGACGTGCTCGAGCACATTGACCGGGTGGTGCAGCATGTGCGGCGGCTGGAGCACAACACCGAAACGGCCGTGCAGATGCACTTCAACGCGCAAAGCAACCGCACCAACGACACCATGCGGATGCTGACGGCCCTGACCGCCATTTTCCTGCCCCTGAACCTGATCGCGGGCATCTTCGGCATGAACTTCGAGTTCATGCCCTGGCTGCACCAGGCCTCGGCATTCTGGTGGACCCTGGGCAGCATGGTGCTGATCGCCGTCGGACTGGGACTGTTTTTCTGGCGCAAGCGTTATCTGGCGCGAACCGGCAACTGACCGGCGTGCGAAGGCCTGGCAGCCCAGGCCGCGGCAGTGCCGCTCAGCCCAGGTGCTTCGAAAAGAACACCAGCGTGCGCTCAAGCGCCTGCTGTGCGGAGGGTGCGTGCCAGGAGCCGCGCTGATCGCAGTTGAACCCGTGGTGTGCGGCGTAGGTGTGCACCTGCACCTCGGGGTGTGCCTTGGCAAAGGCCTGCACCGTGTCCATCGGAATCCAGCTGTCTTGCTCGGCAAAGTGGGCCAGCACCGGCACTTTGGGGCTGCGGGCGGATTCGGTGGCGGTGGTGACGCCGCCGCCGTAGTAGGGCACTGCGGCAGACATGCCGGTCAGCAAACAGGCCGCCCGCCAGGTCAGCAGACCGCCCCAGCAGTAACCCACGATCCCCACCTTGCCGCCCGAGGCCTGGGCGACGTGGTCAATGGCGGCCTGAATGTCCTGCAGCACACCGGGCGCGGGCAGCGCTTCCACGGCTGTCTTGTAGCCGAAACCCTCGCCCATGTCGGCTTCGCTATAACCCAGTGAAACACCGGGTTTGACGCGTTCAAAACATGCGGGTGCCACAGCCAGATAGCCCTGGGCCGCATAGCCATCGGCCACGTTGCGGATGTGACTGTTGACGCCAAAAATTTCCTGGATCACGACCACGGCGCCGCGCGGTGCAGCGGCCGGGCGGGCTTCATAAGCGGGTACGCGGGTGCCATCGGCGGCCTGCAGTTCAATCATCGATCCCATGTCTGCTCCTGTGTCGGTCAAGGGGCCAGCACGCGCTCGACAAAATCCAGCCGGTCCTGGCCCCAGAAAATTTCGCCGTCGATGACATAGCTGGGTGCACCAAACACCCCGGCATCGATCGCCGCCCGGGTGCAGGTATCGTAGCGTTGCTGCACCGTCTGGCTGTACGATTTTTCCAGCAGGCTGGCTGGCAAGCCCAGCTCGGTCAGCAATGCGCCCAGCACCTTCTCGTCGGCAATGTTGCGCTCCTGGGCCCAGCAGGCGGCCAGCACGGCACCGGCCAGACCCATGGACGCCGCACTGCCCAGCGCCAGATCGGCGGCAATGATCAGGCGGGCAGCATCATCTCCTCCGACCGGAAAGTACCTCGGTTTGAGGTTGAGCGGTGCGCCCAGGTACTGGCTAAAGCGCTGCAACTCCACCAGCCGGTAGGCCTGCCGTTGCGGGGCACGCTGGCCCAGCGGCAGCCCGCCGGAAATCGGGAACACCTTGCCGCCCAGATCGATCGGCATGACACGCACCGTGGCCCCGCAGCGTCGGGTAATGTCGGCAAAGCGCTGGTGGCCCAGATAGGCCCACGGGCTTTGCGGCGCGAAGTAATAGTCGACTGTGCGACCCATGGGGCCTCCGGGCTGATTTATTGTCGTGGGCAACATTGGTACCCACTGTACATCCATCTTGCCGGAGACCGTTCATGGAAAAAGTCTTGTTGGTGACCGGCGGCAGCCGGGGCATTGGCGCCGCCACCTGCCTGCTGGCGGCCCGCCAGGGGTGGGCCGTTGCGGTGAACTACACCGCCAATTCACAGGCTGCCGACGAGGTGGTGCGTGAGATCCGCGCCATCGGCGGTCGCGCCATGGCGCTGCAGGCCGATGTGGCCGACGAGGGCCAGGTGTTGCGCATGTTTGAGCAGGTGGACACCCACTTTGGCCCACTGACCGGGCTGGTCAACAACGCCGGTGTGGTGGATGTCACAGCCCGGGTCGAGGACATGAGCGTGGCGCGCTGGAAGCGCATGTTCGACATCAACGTCATCGGCAGCCTGATTTGCGCCCGCGAGGCGGTGCGTCGCATGAGCACGAAGCACGGTGGATCGGGGGGCAGCATCGTCAACCTCTCCAGCGCAGCCGCACGCCTGGCCGCGCCCGGCCAGTATGTGGATTACGCCGCCGCCAAGGGCGCCATAGACGTTTTCACGATCGGTCTGGCCAAGGAGGTGGCGGCCGAGGGCATCCGCGTCAATGCCGTGCGTCCGGGCCTGATCGAAACCGAAATCCATGCCTCGGGAGGCTTGCCCAACCGGGTCAGGGATCTGCAGCACCTGGTGCCCATGCAGCGCGGTGGCAGCGCGCAGGAGGTCGCCGAGGCGATTGTCTGGCTGCTGGGTGAAGGCGCCAGCTACACCACCATGGCCCTGCTGGATGTCTCGGGAGGGCGTTGATGGCTCAGATCAAGTATTACTGGGAGGATTTTGCTCCCGGCCAGGTGCGTGACCTGGGAGCGCTCACCCTCACCCGCGAGGACATCATCGCCTTCGCCCGGCAATTCGATCCCCAGCCCTTTCATCTCGATGACGAGGCCGGTCAGGCCTCGGTGTTTGGCGGACTGTGCGCCAGTGGCTGGCACACCTGCGCGCTGGCGATGCGGCTGATGGTGACCAACTTCCTGAGTGAAACTTCCAGCCTGGGCTCACCGGGGCTTGAGAGCATCCAATGGCTCAAGCCTGTGTACCCTGGCGACACGCTGCGCCTGCAGTCGACGATGCTCGAGACTCGGCCCATGGGCAAACGTCCGGACGTGGGCATGACCCGAAACCTGTGGGAAATGTTCAACCAGAAGGGCGAGAAGGTGCTGCACATGGACGGCTGGGGCATGTTCCGCAGGCGCACGCCGGCGGCCTGAAGCTGCACAATGCGGGGATGGACTTCAAGCCCCTCATCACCCTGCTGGCCATCGTCAACCCGCTGGCCTGCGTACCGTTTTTCATCCACTACACCCAGGGCTTCAGCCGGCCTCAACGCCAGCGCACGGTGTTCATTGCGGCGATCACCGCGTTTGCCGTGATCGCCGCCAGCGCCCTGCTCGGCCTGCAAATCCTGGAATTCTTCAACATCTCGCTGGCCAGCTTTCAGGTCGGAGGGGGCATGCTGCTGCTGACCTCGGCGCTGTCCATGCTCAATGCCCAGCCGGCCGAAGCCCGAGCCAATGCCGATGAGGTGCACGATGCCGAAGCCCGCGCCGCCGAGGGGGCCAGCATTGCCGTGGTGCCGCTGACCATCCCGCTGCTCACCGGCCCCGCCACCATGTCCACGGTGGTGATCTACGCCGAAAAGGCCCGCGACCTGGTGCAATTGGGCACGCTGGTGGGGTATGGGGTGGTGATTGCGCTGGCGACCGCCCTGTGCTTTTCGCTGGCCACGCCAATTGCGCGGGTGCTGGGCCGCACCGGCATCAATGTCATGACCCGGCTCATGGGCCTGATCCTGGCAGCCCTGGCGGTCGAGGTCATGGCCGACGGCCTGCTCAAGCTTTTTCCGGCGCTGGGCGCGCGCTGATCATCCCCACCCGCGCCACAAGGCCCAGCCCAGCAGTGCCCATACGCCCACCACACCGACGGCGCCCCAGCGGCTGACCGGCTGGCCATGCGCGGCACACCATGCACGCGCCCGGGCCCGGCACGCGTGCAGCAAGGGCGGCGGCATGAGCCGCAGCACCAGCCAGATGAGTCCGGGCAACAGCAGCAGCTCGTCCAGGTAGCCCAGCACCGGAATGAAGTCGGGCACCAAATCGATGGGACTGAGGGCGTAGGCCACCACCAGCGCCGCCAGCAGACGGATCCGCCACGGTGTGCGGGCATCCTGGCAGGCCAGCCAGAGGGTCACGGCATCACGCCGGATCCGACGTGCCGCAATCCGCAGACGGGCCCACAGGGCGGGCATGCAAAGCACCTGCGGCGCGATCCGCAGAATTATGGGTTGCGTGCGCCGGTCTGGATCATCTTCATGGCCGAGGTGATCAGGCTGGAGACCTCGGTCATGTTGCTCGGCACCACCAGCGTGGTGGTGGCTTCACTGGCCAGGCGGCTGTAGGCATCCACCGCCTTTTCGGCCACCTTGAGCTGTACCGCCTGCTCGCCGCCGGGCTGGCGGATGGCGGCAGCCACGCGCTCGATGGCCTGCGCCGTGGCATCGGCCACCGCCTTGATCGCCTCGGCCTCGCCCAGGGCCTTGTTGATCTCGGCCTGCTTCTCGCCTTCAGAGCGGGCGATGAAGGCCTCGCGCTCGCCGGTGGCGATGTTGATCTGTTCCTGGCGCCGGCCCTCCGAGGCGGCAATCAGGGCGCGTTTCTCGCGCTCGGCCGTGATCTGCGCCTGCATCGAGCGCAGGATCTCGGCCGGGGGTGTCAGGTCCTTGATTTCGTAGCGCAGCACCTTGACACCCCAGTTGAGCGCGGCCTCGTCAATGGCGGCCACCACCTGGGCGTTGATCATGTCGCGCTCTTCAAAAGTCTTGTCGAGTTCGAGCCGGCCAATCACCGAGCGCAGCGTGGTCTGCGCCAGCTGCGTGACCGCCACCACATAGTTCGACGAACCGTAGCTGGCCCGCATCGGGTCGGTGACCTGGAAAAACAGGATGCCGTCGACCTGCAGCTGGGTGTTGTCCTTGGTGATACACACTTGGCTGGGGACATCCAGCGGGATTTCCTTGAGGCTGTGCTTGTGGGCCACACGGTCGATGAACGGAATGATGAAATTCAGTCCCGGTGCCAGTGAAGCGCTGTACTTGCCCAGCCGCTCGACCACCCAGGCGTTTTGCTGCGGCACGACCTTGACTGAACGGGCGATGAAGATCACCGCCACCACCATCACCACAATTGCGATTTCCATGGACACACACCTCCTTGATTGCAATGTCCGCCCGCAGGCGGATCAGATTTTCTCGACGATCAACCGGTTGCCCGAGAGCTCGACCACGCGGTGCAGGCCCGCAGCGGGAGGCTGCTCGCCCCGCAGAACGGCGGTCCACTGTGCGCCCCGGTAGCGCACACTGGCCTGACCCTGCGCAGACCAGGCATCGATTTGAAGCTCCTCGCCAATGTCGAGGTTGACGCTGCGATCGGCGCGGGGGGGGTGTTCGCGGATCTGGCGTTTGCGCAGCAGATGCCAGGCCAACACCGCCACCAGCCCGACCACGGCCCCGAGGCTGATCTGGTTGCTCAGGCTCCAGCCTGCGTGCGCAGCCAGTGCCGCGGCGGCCATGCCCAGCGCCAGCATCAGCAGGTAAAAAGTGCCGGTGGTCATCTCCAGCGCCAGCAAAGCGCCGGCACCGATCCACCAGGCCGTTGACCATTCCATCATGCCCCTCCTTGAATGGGCCACTAGCATAGCCCAGAGCCCCGTGGACTGCCAGCAAGACCGTTGTCCATGCGGGCCATGGGGTCAGACCGAAAATCCGTGCGCGAGCGCACCCCGCAAATGCCCCACCAGTGCCGAGACCGCCCGGGGTACGTGGGGGCCATAGGGCCGGAGGGCCCACAGATGTCGCCCGAAGCCGCCGTCCACGTGCCAGTCGGGCAGGACCACCACCAGCTTCTGGTTGCGCAAGGCCTCCTGGGCGGAAAAATCCGGCAACAAGGCAATGCCTGCGCCCGCCAGCGCCGCCTCGCGCAGGGCCTCGCTGTTGTTGGCGGCCAGACTGCCGTGTACCGGCACATTCACCGCGTCGTGCGCCTGTCCCGGCGGGACGGGGGTGAAGCGCCAGACCGGCGTGTCCTGCGAGCGCGGGTAGTGCAGGCAGTTGTGCCGCTGCAGGTCGGCCGGCGACTTCGGGGTGCCGGCTCGGCGCAGATACGCCCTGGTGGCCACCAACACCGAGGCGGTTTCGCACAGCGTCCAGGCCACATGCGTGTCAGGTGCGCGATCGGTGTGGCGAATCGCCAGGTCAAAGCCCTCGGTGGCCAGCGAGCGCAGGCGGTCGGCCATGTCCAGTTCAATGCGCACCTGCGGGTGCAGGCGCAGGAATTCGGTGAGCAGGGGCATCAGTTGCTGGCGCGCCAGCGAGACCGGCGCCGTCACGCGCAGCAGGCCGCTGGGTTGCTCGGCCAGGTCACGCACCTGCTCGAAGGTCTGCGCAATCTGCTCGAAAGACGCCCGGGTCTCGTCCACCAGCCGCTGGCCGGCCTCGGTCAGGCGCACGCTGCGGGTGGTGCGCTGCACCAGCGGCACGCGGGCGGCACGTTCCAGTTCAGCGATGCGCTGGCTCATGGCCGCCTTGCTCACGCCCAGGCGTGCAGCGGCGGCCGTGTAGCTGCCCTGCTGGGCCAGCACACTGAGCCAGTGCAAGTGGCTCCAAAGCGCGGTGATTTTTTGTGCATCCATGGCGTAATTGTTCATCATTTTGAACAATCAATTCAGGCCTGCGGGCTTGCCGAGGCATCCACAGGTTTCTAGACTGCGTCCATCGCTGCAAGCCGCGGCGACTTGACAAGGCAGACACAGCATGGAGATTTCAAAGATTGACCATTACATCGCGGGCCAGTGCGCCGCAGGCATTTCGGGTCGCGCCCAGGATGTCACCAACCCGGCCACCGGCGCCGTCACCGGCCGCGTGGCCCTGGCCAATGCGGCTGAAGTGCACCAGGCCGTGGCCGCTGCGCAAGCGGCTTTTCCGGCCTGGGCCGACACACCGCCCCTGCGCCGCGCCCGCGTCATGTTCAAGTTCCTGGAGCTGCTCAACCAGCACCGCGACACCCTGGCCCACATGATCACCGCCGAGCACGGCAAGGTGTTCACCGACGCCCAGGGCGAAGTCACGCGGGGCATCGACATCGTGGAATTTGCCACCGGCATCCCGCAGCTGCTCAAGGGCGACTTCACCGAGCAGGTCTCCACCGACATCGACAACTGGACGATGCGCCAGCCGCTGGGCGTGGTGGCGGGCATCACGCCGTTCAATTTCCCTGTCATGGTGCCGATGTGGATGTTCCCGGTGGCGATCGCCGCCGGCAACACCTTTGTCCTCAAGCCCAGCCCACTGGACCCCTCGCCTTCGCTGCTGATGGCCGAGCTGCTGAAAAAAGCCGGCCTGCCGGACGGCGTGTTCAATGTGGTACAGGGCGACAAGCAAGCCGTGGACGCACTCCTGGTGCACCCCGATGTGAAAGCCATCAGCTTTGTCGGCTCGACGCCGATTGCCAACTACATCTACGAAACCGGCGCGCATCACGGCAAGCGGGTGCAGGCGCTGGGCGGCGCCAAGAACCACATGGTGGTCATGCCTGCTGATCGAGCGCACAAAAGCCCTCAAGGTGCTCAACGGCGAGAACCTCGCGGCCGAAATGGGCCCGATCGTGACCGAAGCTGCACGTCAGCGCATCAAGGGCTACATCGACGCCGGTGTGTCCGAAGGCGCGAAGCTGCTGGTCGATGGCCGTGAATTCAACGCTGCGAAAGCCGGTGCCGGTTGCGACCAGGGTTTCTGGCTTGGCGGGACGCTGTTCGACCATGTGACCACCGACATGAAGATCTACCAGGAAGAGATCTTCGGCCCGGTGCTCTCCTGTGTGCGGGTGCCCGACTGTGCGACCGCGGTGCAGATCATCAACGACCACGAATTCGGCAACGGCACCAGCTGCTTCACCCG
>CAYMMK010000059.1:0-16281 GCA_964391575.1 uncultured Limnohabitans sp. | reverse complement strand
CGGCCGAATCGGTCTTGTTGATGTGCTGGCCGCCGGCGCCGCTGGCGCGAAAGGTATCGATGCGCAGGTCGGCCGGATTGATCTGCACGGCCTGGGCCTCGTCGGGCTCGGCCAGCACCGCCACGGTACAGGCGCTGGTGTGGATGCGGCCCTGGGTTTCGGTGGCAGGCACGCGCTGCACGCGGTGTCCGCCAGACTCGAAACGCAGCTGGCCAAAGGCACCCTCGCCCTCGATACGCACCACCACCTCCTTGTAGCCGCCGAGTTCGCTGGGCGACTCGGACAGCAGCTCGACCTTCCAGCCCTGGCTTTGGGCAAAGCGGGTGTACATGCGCAGCAAATCGCCGGCGAACAGGGCCGATTCGTCCCCGCCCGTGCCGGCACGGATTTCCAGGTAGGCATTGCGCGCGTCCTGCGGGTCCTTGGGCAGCAGCATGCGCTGCAGCTCGGCTTCGAGGGCAGCCAGGTCCTGCCCGGCCTGGGCGATTTCCTCGCCAGCCAGCGCGTGCATTTCGTCGGCCTCGGGCAGTTCGGCCTGCATGTCGCGTGCGGTCTGCAGATCCTTCAGGCGTTGTCTGTACCGGGCATAGCGCCCGGCCACAACGGCCACTTCGGCATGTTCTCGCGAGAGCTTCATGAACTGCGCCATGTCGGCCATGATGTCCTGGCGCGAGAGCAGAAAGTCCAGCTCGGCCAGGCGTTCGGCATAGCGGTCGAGTTGCTGCAAAAGAAACGGTTTCACGGGGCTGAGGAGGGATGATTCGGCGCTGCGAGTCGGGAGGGGAAATGATGGCAACCTGCGACGTCGTCAGCGCCCAGCGCTGTCATCGACGCCCTTGGCCAGGGGGGTCATGCGCCGCAAAGCGCAATCAAGGGGTCGCTAACGCTCTTTGCGCAGGAACAGCCGCTGCACGGCCTGCATGGCCTGGTCGCGGTGTTCGGCATCGGCGCTGCGCAGGTCGGCCAGGGTGCCGTGCAGCATTTTCTGGGTCAGGCCGCGCGAGAGGGCCTCCAGCACGGCCTCGGGGGACTCTCCCCTGGCCAGCAATTTGCGGGCGCGAGCCATTTCACTTTCCCGCCAGGCTTCGGCTTGGGTCTGCAGCTGCTGGATCAGCGGCACCGTACCGCGCTGGGTGAGCCAGTGCATGAAACTCTGTACCCCGGCGTCGATGATCACCTCGGCCTCGGCCACCGCGGCTTGCCGATGGGCCTGGCCGGTCTGCACCACGCTGGCCAGGTCATCGACGGTGTACAGGTACACGTCTTCCAGCGATTTGACTTCAGGCTCGATATCGCGGGGCACCGCCAGGTCGACCATGAACATCGGGCGGAAGCGGCGCCGGCGCAGGGAGCGCTCGACCGCCCCCAGGCCGATCAGCGGAAGCGTACTCGCGGTGCAGCTGATCACAGCATCGAATTCGTGCAGGCGCTCGGGCAGGTCAGCCAGGCGCAGCACCTCGGCGCCGAAGCGGCCAGCCAGTTTCTCACCCCGGTCGAGCGTGCGGTTGGCGATGGCCATGGCCTTGGGCTGACGGGCGGCAAAGTGTGTCGCGACCAGCTCGATCATCTCGCCGGCACCTACAAACAGCACCCGGATTTGGCGCAGATCCTCGAACAGCTGACTGGCCAGACGCACCGATGCGGCTGCCATGCTGATGCTGTGGGCGCCAATTTCGGTCGCCGTGCGCACTTCCTTGGCCACTGCGAAGCTGCGCTGGAACAGCTGATTGAGTGTGGTGCCCAGGGCCCCGGCCTCGTCCGCCGCACGAACCGCATCCTTGAGTTGACCGAGTATTTGCGCTTCCCCCAGTACCATCGAATCGAGGCCGCTGGCCACGCGAAATGCGTGCCGGGCAGCGTCGTCGCCCTCGAGCAGGTAGGTGTGCGACTGCAAGGCTTGTGCACTGACCCCCCCGGTCTCGGCCAGCCAATGCAGGGTGTCGTGCGAGGCCAGCTGATCGGCGGCACAGTAGATTTCGGTCCGGTTGCAGGTCGAGAGGATGGCTGCCTCAGGTTCGCGGCTGAGGTGGCTGGCCAGGGAACGCCTGAACCCCTGCAGCGTGGGCGGCAGCTGATCGAGTGCAAACGCAAATCGGCCCCGCAAATCCAGCGGTGCCGTGGTGTGGTTCAGGCCAAGCGTCCAGACGGGCATATCGCCATTATAGAAAGCATGTGTCAATCCAGGTTGACATTTTTTCCGCCAGCCGTTGCCTGTCGCTTTCGCGGCACAATCGGCCTTGCACCGCCTATCCATTCAAGCCCCCATGACCGTCTGGCAAGCCTTGATGCACCTGATCTCTTTGTTCTTGCCGGCCTGGGCCCTGGCGCTGATGATGCCGCTGGCCGGTCGCTGGCTGCTGGGGCATCCGCAGGCCTGGCCCTGGCGGCGTCGGGTGGCTATGCACGGTTTGCTGGGGATGCTGGTGCTGGTGGCGGGGCTGGTCCTGCAGGGGCAGGATGGCCGCATGGCCACCTACCTGGCGCTGGTGACGGTCGCCGGCAGCGCCGAATGGTGGATGCAAAAGGGCTGGAGCCGAGCCTGAGGCGGGCCGGTCCCAGCCGGTTCACGCCGGACTGAACAGGTCGACCCGGTCGGTGATGATGCCATCGGTGCCCAGCGTCAGCAGGTGTCGTGCGGCCCACTCGTCATTGACGGTGTAGCTCAGGCATCGCAGGCCGGCTTGATGGGCCCGTGCGACCGACACCTTGTCCCACAGGCTGTAGTTGCACACCACCGCAACGCAGCCCAGTGCAAGCGCCTGCTCGAGCCAATCGTCACTCCAGGCATCGAGCAGCAGGCCGCGCGGCAGCTCCGGGGCGGCATCGCGTGCACCGGCCAGGGCCTCGGTCTTGAATGAGGTCAGCAGCGGCGGCACAGTCTGACCAGTCCAGCAGCGCCGGGCTTCAAGCGCAACCACTTCACCGGTGCGCCGCTCGGTGCCGGGAGTGGGCTTGATTTCGATGTTCAGCAGGAGGTCATTGGCCTGGCAAAAACGGGCCAGAGATTGCAGCCGGGGCAAGGGCTCGCCGGCATGGGCGCGCGAGTGCCAGCGGCCCGCATCCAGCCGCGATAGCGCCTGCCAGGACTGCAGGCCGGCCACACCTGCGCCGTTGGTGGTGCGTTCCAGGGTGGCGTCGTGCAGCAGGAACACCTCTTCATCGGCACTGAGTTTGGCATCGCATTCAAACATGCGGTAACCCTGCTGGGCACCCAGCCGGAAGGCGGCCAGGGTGTTTTCCGGTGCGAGTTTGCCGGCACCCCGGTGGGCGATCCAGCGTGGATAGGGCCAGTCTTTCATGCCGCCACGCGCAAACCGCTGTCGGTGTCAAACAGGTGGGTCTTGCCGTCCCGCGGTGTGGCCTCGAACCGTTCACCGGGCGCAGGGGCTTTTTGAGACTCGTCCAGTCGCAGGGTTAGCGGCTCGTTACCCAGTTTTGCGTGCACCAGTCGCTCGGCGCCCAGCAGTTCCACCGTGTCTGCTGTCATGGCCCAGCCGCTGCCGGGCGTCAGCACCACATGCTCGGGGCGGATGCCCAGGATGCGGCCGGCCGGTGTGCCTGGCGCCTGACGCAGCAGATTCATGGGGGGCGAGCCGATAAAGCTGGCGACAAAGGTGCTGGCCGGGCGGCTGTAGACCTCTTCAGGCGTGCCGAACTGCTCCATATGCCCCCCGTTCATGACAATCATGCGCTGGGCCAGGGTCATCGCTTCCACCTGATCGTGGGTGACGAACAGGCTGGTGATGCCCAGTTCACGGTGCAGTTTCTGGATTTCGAGGCGGGTCTGGGCGCGCAGTTTGGCATCCAGGTTGGACAAGGGCTCGTCAAACAGGAAAACCTGTGGCTGGCGAACGATGGCGCGTCCCATGGCTACGCGCTGGCGCTGTCCACCCGAAAGCTCACGGGGTTTGCGCTCGAGCAGGTGCGACAGCTCCAGAATGGCGGCAGCCTTGTCCACGCGGACACGAATGTCGGCGGGGGACACTTTGGCAATCTTCAGGCCGTAGGCCATGTTCTCGAAGACGCTCATGTGAGGGTACAGGGCGTAGTTCTGGAACACCATGGCGATGTCACGCTGTGCCGGCTCGAGGGTGTTGACCACCCTCGAGCCGATGGAAATGGTGCCCGCGCTGATGTCTTCGAGCCCGGCCACCATGCGCAGCAACGTGGATTTTCCACAGCCCGAGGGGCCCACAATGACCACAAATTCACCGTCGGCAATGTCGGCACTCAGGTCCTGGATGACCAGGTTGGCCCGGGGGCCTTTGCCATAAGTCTTCTGGATATGGGAGAGGGAGATTGCAGCCATTATTTTTCAGTGTCCACAAGGCCCTTGACGAACCATTTCTGCATCAGGATCACCACCAGCGCCGGCGGAATCATGGCCAGCATGGCGGTGGCCATCACGGCGTTCCATTCGGTGGCGGCATCGCCGCCCGAGATCATGCGCTTGATGCCCATCACCACCGGGTACATGCTCTCGTCGGTGGTCATTAGCAAGGGCCAAAGGTATTGGTTCCAGCCGTAGATGAACTGGATCACGAACAGCGCTGCGATCGAAGTGGCCGACAGGGGCAGCAGCACGTCCTTGAAAAAGCGCAGCGGGCCCGCGCCATCGATGCGGGCGGCCTCCACCAGTTCGTCAGGCACGGTCAGGAAAAATTGCCTGAAGAGGAAGGTGGCGGTGGCCGAGGCGATCAGGGGCACCGTAAGACCGGCATAGGTATTGAGCAAGCCCAGGTCAGAGACCACCTTGTAGGTGGGCAGGATGCGGACCTCGACAGGCAGCATCAGGGTGATGAAAATCATCCAGAACACCAGTCCGCGGCCGGGAAAACGAAAATACACCACTGCAAAGGCCGATAACAGCGAGATGATGATCTTGCCGACCGAGATGGCCAGCGCGCTCACCAGGCTGACCATCAGCATCGGCGCTGCGGGTGGCACGCGCGTGCCGAACTCGGTGACGCCGCCAAACAGTGCAAACCGGTAGCTGTTGAGAAAGTTGTCACCCGGCCAGAGCGACATGGGTACGTTTTGCACAATTTGCTCGGCAGTCTGCGTGCTCGCCACAAAGGTGATGTAGACCGGAAAGGCCACGATCAGCACGCCCAGCACGAGCACGAGATGCGCCAGCACAGTGGCTGCAGGTCGGTTCTCAATCATCGCTTGTCAAACGCTGGAGGCCATCGGGTGCAACCATCAGTAATGCACCCGCTTCTCGACGTAGCGGAACTGGACCACCGTCAGTGCCACCAGGATGCACATCAGCACCACCGACTGGGCAGCTGACCCCCCCAGATCCAGAGCCTTGAACCCATCGTGGTAGACCTTGTAGACAAGAATGGCCGTGTCCTTGCCAGGACCGCCCGAGGTGGCGGCATCGATGATGGCAAAGGTGTCGATGAAGACATAGATGACGTTGATGACCAGCAAAAAGAACGTGGTAGGAGTCAGCAGGGGGAACTGGACGGTCCAGAAACGTCGCCAGGGCCCAGCACCATCAATGGCCGCTGCCTCGATCAGGCTGCGTGGAATCGACTGCAGTCCTGCCAGAAAGAACAGGAAGTTGTAGGCGATCTGCTTCCAGACGGCGGCCAGCACGATCAGGATCATGGCGTGCGTGCCATTGAGCAGGTGATTCCAGTCGAAACCCAGGGCACGCAAGCCAAAGCTCAGAACCCCGACCGAGGGCGCAAACATGAACAGCCACAGCACGCCGGCCACTGCAGGAGCCACGGCATAGGGCCAGATCATCAGGGTCTTGTAGATGGCCGCACCGCGAACGACCCGGTCGGCCATCACCGCCAGCAACAGCGAAACGGACAAGCCGATCGCTGCCACCAGCACCGAGAACACCGCAGTGGTGCGAAACGAGGCCAGGTAAGTTTCGTCGGCGAACAGGGCCTTGAAATTTTCCAGACCCACAAACTCGCTGCTGGTTCCAAAAGCGTCTTCGCGCAGAACGCTCTGAAAAAGGGCCTGGCCCGCAGGCCAGAAGAAAAAAACCGTGACGATCAGCAGCTGTGGCGCCACCAGGGCCCAGGCGAGCCACTGGTGTCGAAAGCGGACGCGTTTTTCAACCGCCAAGGCACTCAGCCCTTGTTGGCTTTTTCGAACTTCTCAAGCTCGGCATCCCCGCGCTTCTTGATGGCCTCCAGACCATCCTTGGCGCTTTTCTTGCCTGCCCAGACCTGCTCGAGTTCCTCGTCGATGATGGTGCGCACCTGCACGAAGTTGCCCAGACGAATGCCACGCGATTTGTCGGTGGTCTTGCGGATCATCTGCGTCACGCTCACATCGGTGCCCGGATTTTTCTTGTAGAAACCGGAGTCTTCGGTGATCTTGAAGGCCGCTGAGGTGATCGGCAGATAGCCGGTTTCCTGGTGGCTCTTGGCCTGCACCTGTGCATCCGACAGGTATTGGTAGAAGGCCGCAACTGCCTTGTATTCCTCGGGTTTCTTACCCGAGATGGCCCACAGGCTGGCGCCGCCGATCACGGTATTTTGGGGCGAACCGGGCACGTCCGGGTAGTAGGGCAAGGTGCTGATGCCGGCTTCGGCCTTGAGGTTGCGCTTGATGCCGCCATACGCAGCGGAGGAGCCGGTGTACATGGCGCATTCGCCCGACTGAAAGGTGGCATCGGCTGCGTTGTTGCGGCCCTTGTAGACGAACAGGCCCTGCTGGGCCATGTTGGCCAGGTTTTCAATGTGGCGCACATGCAGGGGCGTGGTCACATTCAAGCGCGCATTGAGTCCGTTGAAACCATTGCGCTGGGTGGCGAATTCGACGTTGTGCCAGGCGGAGAAGCTCTCGAGCTGGGTCCAGCTCTGCCATGCGGTGGTGAAAGGGCACTTGTGACCACTGGCCTTGAGCTTGGCCGCTGCCAGGGCAACTTCAGGCCAGGTTTTGGGCGGGCTGTTGGGGTCCAGACCGGCGGCCTTGAAGGCATCCTTGTTGTAATGCAGCACCGTGGTCGAGCTGTTGAAAGGGAAGCTCAGCATCTGGCCGTTGGGAGCGGTGTAGTAGCCCGACACCGCCGGCACATACACGCCCGGGTCAAACTTGATGCCGGCCGTCTTCATGACCTGGTCGACCGGGACGATCACACCTTTGGCCGCCATCATGCTTGCGGTGCCGACCTCGAAAATCTGCACGATATGGGGGGCGTTGCCGGCGCGAAAGGCCGCCACGGTGGCCGCGAAGCTCTCTGGGTAGGTTCCCTTGAAAACCGGCGTCACCTTGTAGGCCTTCTGGCTGTCGTTAAAGCCCTTGGCCAGGCCGCCGATCCACTCGCCGAGCTGGCCGCTCATCGAGTGCCACCATTGAATTTCGGTCTGGGCCTGGGCGCAGACGCTGCTCAAGCCCAGTGCCAAGGCGGTCAGGGTCATCTTCAGTTTCATGGGTGCATCTCCTCAATTGAACACATACTGGCCGCCATCAATGCAGACGGGCAACCCGAAGTCTGGCTTAAAAATATGACTTTTAAATTAAAAGGGGATGATCTTCTCGTGACAACCCGGACTAACCATGATCTTTCGGGCAGGCCGGCTGAGCATCCCTGTCCGCAATGGGAGTTTGCTGCGCTGCGTTAACATCACTAACCTGTACTGCCCTTCTTTGATGAGGGACAGCCTGTTGCTTGTCCCCTCCCCATGAACGCCCCCACCCCCCTGGAACATTTGATGCCATTGGACGCCGAGACGCCTCGGCTGCGAGAGATTCCCTACAACTACACGAGTTTTTCGGATCGTGAAATTGTGATCCGACTGCTTGGCCATAAAGCCTGGGAACTCCTGGACCAGTTGCGTCTGGAGCGCCGGACCGGCCGTTCGGCGCGCATGCTCTACGAAGTCCTGGGCGACATCTGGGTGGTCGAGCGCAATCCCTATTTACAGGATGATCTGCTGGACAACCCCTCGCGGCGCAAGCTGCTGGTCGATGCCCTGGGTCACCGGCTGGGCGAGGTGGAAAAACGCCGCACCCCTGATCTTGACGCTGCCCGGGACGCGCTGGTGGGTGAGCTGCTGGTACTGGCCCGGGAGGCAGTGACCCGGTTCAACGGACGTTTCACGCTTCGTGCAGAGTTGCGCCGTAAGGTCCAGCGTGTGCTGGGCCGGCTGACGGCCCGCGACAACATCAAGTTCGATGGCCTGTCACGCGTGAGCCATGTGACCGATGCCACCGATTGGCGGGTGGAATACCCCTTTGTGGTCCTCACGCCCGACACTGAGTCCGAAATGGCGGCCCTGGTCAAGGGCTGTATCGAACTGGGGCTGACGATTGTCCCCCGGGGCGGTGGCACCGGTTACACCGGCGGCGCCATTCCCCTGACCTGGAAGAGCGTGGTCATCAACACTGAAAAGCTGGAGGCCATGAGCGAGGTCGAGCTGGTCGACCTGCCGGGTATCGACCACAAGGTGCCCACCGTCTGGACCGAGGCCGGTGTGGTGACCCAGCGGGTGGCCGATGCGGCCGAGCGCGGCGGTTTTGTCTTTGCGGTGGATCCGACTTCGGCAGAAGCCAGCTGCATCGGCGGCAACATCGCCATGAACGCCGGCGGCAAGAAAGCCGTCCTTTGGGGCACGGCGCTGGACAACCTGGCCAGCTGGCGCATGGTCACGCCCGACGCCGAGTGGCTGGACGTTGTGCGGATGGACCACAACCTGGGCAAGATCCACGACGCCGAATTCGCCACCTTCGAGCTGCGCTATTTCAAGGCCGACGGCAAGACCCCGTTGCGCACCGAGACGCTGCGCATCCCGGGCGCCACCTTCCGCAAGGAAGGCCTGGGCAAGGATGTGACCGACAAGTTCCTGAGCGGTCTGCCGGGCGTGCAGAAAGAGGGCTGCGATGGCTTGATCACCAGCGCCCGCTGGGTGGTGCACCGCATGCCCGAACACACCCGCACCGTGTGCCTGGAGTTCTTCGGCCATGCCCGCGATGCCGTGCCGAGCATCGTCGAGATCAAGGACTTCATGTTCACCGAGCAAAAGCGCACAGGCACTGTATTGGCGGGCCTGGAGCATCTGGACGACCGCTACCTGCGCGCCGTGGGTTATTCCACCAAGAGCAAGCGCGGCGGGTTTCCCAAGATGGTGCTGATCGGCGACATCGCTGGAGACAACGCCGACGATGTGGCCAAGGCCACTTCTGAAGTCGTGCGTATCGCCAACTCGCGCAGCGGCGAGGGCTTCATCGCCATCAGCGCCGACGCCCGCAAGAAATTCTGGGCCGACCGCAAGAGGACGGCTGCGATTAGCCGCCACACCAATGCCTTCAAGGTCAACGAGGACGTGGTGATTCCGCTGCCCCGCATGGCCGAGTACACCGATGGCATTGAGCGTATCAATATCGAGCTCTCGCTGCGCAACAAGCTCAAGCTGTGTACCGAGATCGAAGCTTTCCTGGTCAAGGGCAAATTGCCGCTGGGCAAGTCGGACGAGACCAGCGACCTCGCCCCGGCTGAATTGCTGGAAGACCGCGTCAGCCAGGCGCTGGCGGTGCTGCGTGAGGTTCGTGACCTGTGGCAGCACTGGCTGGTCCAAGTCGATGCCTTGTTCCCGCAGCTGCAAGACCATACCCTGCGCGCGAGCTGGAAGACGCAGATCCGCACCCCGTTCCAGGACATCTTCTCGGGCGCAGCCTTCCAGCCCATCCTGGAGGAATGCAATGCCATCCACCAGCGCGTGCTCAAGGGCCGGGTCTGGGTGGCGCTGCACATGCATGCCGGGGACGGTAATGTGCATACCAACATCCCGGTCAACAGCGACAACTATGAAATGCTGCAGACCGCGCACGAGGCGGTGGCCCGCATCATGGTGCTGGCGCGCAGCCTGGACGGCGTGATTTCCGGGGAGCATGGCATCGGCATCACCAAACTCGAGTTCCTGACCGATGACGAGTTGGCCAACTTCACGGCCTACAAGGCCAAGGTCGACCCTGAGGGTCGCTTCAATAAAGGCAAGCTGCTGCGTGGGCAAGCGCTTGTGAACCTTGGCGATGATGTGCGTGCTGCCGACCTGACCCATGCCTACACGCCCAGCTTTGGCTTGATGGGGCACGAGTCGCTGATCATGCAGCAAAGCGACATCGGGGCGATCGCCGACAGCGTCAAGGACTGCCTGCGTTGCGGCAAGTGCAAGCCGGTCTGCGCTACGCATGTGCCACGTGCCAACCTGCTGTACTCGCCGCGCAACAAGATCCTTGCCACTTCGCTGCTGATCGAGGCGTTCCTTTACGAGGAGCAGACGCGTCGTGGCATTTCGGTCAAACATTGGCAGGAATTCGAGGATGTGGCCGATCACTGCACTGTCTGCCACAAATGCCTGTCACCGTGCCCGGTGAAGATCGACTTTGGCGATGTGACCATGAACATGCGCAACCTGTTGCGCAAGATGGGGCGCAAGAGCTTTCGTCCCGGCAACGCTGCGGCCATGTTCATGCTCAACGCCACCAACCCCGAGACGATCAAGGTGGCCCGCACGCTGATGGTCGATGTGGGCATGCGCGCCCAGCGCTGGGCGGCCGACTTGTTCAAGGTGCCCGCCAGCAAGCAGACGGCTGTCCCTCCGGCCACGGTGGGCACTGCGCCCATCAAGGAGCAGGTGATCCACTTCGTCAACAAGAAGATGCCCGGTAACCTGCCCAAGAAAACGGCGCGCGCGCTGCTGGACATCGAAGACCGTGACTACGTCCCGATCATCCGCGACCCGCAGACCACCACGCCCGAGACGGAGGCGGTGTTTTATTTTCCGGGGTGTGGCTCCGAGCGTCTGTTCAGTCAGGTCGGGCTGGCCACCCAGGCCATGCTTTGGCATGCAGGCGTACAGACGGTCCTGCCACCGGGCTACCTGTGCTGCGGTTACCCGCAGCGTGGCTCGGGCCAGTTCGACAAGGCTGAGAAGATCATCACCGACAACCGGGTGCTGTTCCACCGGGTCGCCAACACCCTGAACTATCTGGACATCAAGACCGTCGTTGTCAGCTGCGGAACCTGCTATGACCAGCTGCAGGGTTATAAGTTCGAGGAGATCTTTCCGGGCTGCCGTATCGTCGACATTCACGAGTACCTGCTGGAAAAGGGCATCACGCTTTCTCAGGCGCAGGCGGGCGCCTACCTCTATCATGACCCCTGCCACACGCCCATGAAGCAACAGGACCCGATGAAAACCGTCAAGGCCCTGGTGGGCTCCCAGGTGCTCAAGAGCGACCGTTGCTGTGGCGAGTCCGGCACGCTGGGCGTCACCCGGCCTGATATCTCCACGCAGATCCGTTTTCGCAAGGAACAAGAGTTGCGCAAAGCAGAAAACCTGTTGCGCTCCAGCGGTGCGGTGGGTGAGAAGGACAACCTCAAGATCCTGACCAGCTGTCCCAGCTGTCTGCAGGGCCTGTCTCGCTATGGCAACGACCTTGACAATGGTTTGCTCGAAGCTGACTACATCGTGGTCGAAATGGCCCGTCACATTCTGGGTAAGGACTGGATGCCTGAGTACGTCCAGCGCGCCAATGCAGGCGGTATCGAGCGCGTGCTGGTATAACTGACCGAGAAGGACTGAGGCAGGCATGAACAAGGAAACCCCGGCGCCGCAATCATTGACCCTGCATGGCGCATCACGCGTACTCGAAGTCGGTTTTGCCGACGGGGCGCAGTTCCGCATCCCTTTCGAGCTCATGCGGGTCTATTCGCCCTCGGCCGAAGTCCAGGGCCATGGTCCCGGTCAGGAGGTCTTGCAGACCGGCAAGCGGGACATTGACATCGTCGACATCGAGCCGGTGGGCAATTACGCCGTCAAGCCCACCTTTTCGGACGGGCATGACTCGGGTCTTTTCACCTGGCCGTACCTTTATTTCTTGGGTTCGCAGCAGCAGGAACTCTGGGCTGATTACGAGCGACGCCTGCAGGCAGCCGGCCGTGATCGCGACGAGGCCATGCCCGAAAAATCCGGCGGCAGCTGTGGTCATCACCATTGAGCGGCAGCCCCATGAGCACCACGCATTTCGGCTTCAAGACCGTCGACGAAAAGGACAAGGCCGGGCACGTTCGCGGCGTTTTTGATTCGGTAGCCTCACGCTATGACGTGATGAACGACCTGATGTCCATGGGCATGCACCGGCTCTGGAAGGCTTATGCGGTGCAGGTGGCCAATCTCCAGCCCGGCGATCAGGTGCTTGACATTGCCGGGGGGACGGGAGACCTGGCCCTGGCCTTCGCCAAAAAAGTCGGCCCCGGCGGCCGGGTGTTTCACACCGACATCAATCACGCCATGTTGTCCACGGGACGTGACCGTTTGGTCAATCAGGGCGTGGTTCTGCCCACGCTCGCCTGTGACGCCGAAAAGTTGCCTTTTCGCGACAAGCAGTTTGACCTGGTCAGTGTGGCCTTTGGCCTGCGAAACATGACCCACAAGGAGACGGCCCTGGCCGAGATGTGCAGGGTCCTCAAGAACGGCGGGAAATTGTTGGTGCTGGAGTTCTCCAGGGTGGCCCAACCCCTGGAACGCGCCTACGACTGGTACAGCTTCAATGTGCTGCCCTGGCTGGGCAAGGCCGTTGCGGGCGATGCCGACAGCTATCGCTACCTGGCCGAGTCGATTCGCATGCATCCCGACCAAAATGCGCTGAAAGCCCTCATGAAAAATGCCGGTTTCGGGCATGTGGATTTTCACAATCTCAGCGCGGGAGTGGTAGCCTTGCACGTCGGCATCAAATGCTGAATTGTTTCGAACCCCATTTTTGAGCCTGGAGACACCGTGAACAAATTGATGACCTTGCTGCTCGCTGCCTTGCTGGCATTGGGCAGCCTCAACGCCGAAGCCGCCCGTCGTCTCGGGGGTGGCAAGTCCACGGGGCAGCAGTCCAACCAGGTCACCCAGCGAGAGGCCGCCCGGCCGCAGACGCCCGCCACACCCGCCCAACAGGCGGCACCGCAGACCCCTGCCGCCAACCCCGCGGCCGCTGCACCCGCAGCCGCTGCCAAAAAGCCCTGGGGTGCCATGCTCGGTGGTCTGGCCGCCGGCCTGGGCTTGGCCTGGCTGGCCCACAGCCTGGGCTTCGGCGAGGCCTTTGGGCAGGTCTTGATGTTCATGTTGCTGGCCCTGGTGGTGATGGTGGTCATTGGTCTGATCATGCGCGCCCGTCGTGGCGGCCAATCTTCCGGTCTGGCTTACCAGGGGGCTGCCAATGGCCCTTCGCAGGCACAATCACCCCGCCAGTACAACCCCATGAACGTCGGCAATGACGCTTCTGCGCGTCCCTGGGAGGGGCAAAACACCCGGTTTGACGCCAGTGCCTCTGCGCAGTCCGGATCCATGATCGGTTCGGCGATCGGCGCCAGCACGGCTCTTTCTGGTGCCCAGGGCTGGGGCAT
Source organism: uncultured Limnohabitans sp. (assembly GCA_964391575.1). GTDB lineage: Bacteria > Pseudomonadota > Gammaproteobacteria > Burkholderiales > Burkholderiaceae_C > Limnohabitans_A. The sequence goes on along the minus strand of CAYMMK010000059.1, from coordinate 2,912 downwards.
TCCTGCCGACTTCGATGTGGCCGGCTTTGTGGCCGCTTCCAAGCGCAATTTCGTCAGCCTGCAGGATGCCTGGGATCGTTCGGACATTCCGGCATTGCGCGCCATGATGACCGACACCATGTTGTCCGAGATTCGCAACCAGCTGGCCGAGCGTGAGGCGCAGTTCCCCAATCAGCCCAACAAGACCGAAGTCATCAAGCTCGAAGCTCAGTTGTTGGGCATCGAGGAGATGGAAGATGTCTACATGGCCAGCGTGGAGTTCAACGGCCTGATTCGCGAGGAGCCCTCCGCCGGTCCCAGCCCTTTCCGTGAAGTCTGGAACATGACCAAGTCACGGCATGGCCAGTCGGGCTGGCTGGTGGCGGGCGTCCAGGCACTGCAGTAAGGCCTGGGCTCCTGCGCGGGCCGGGGATTCGGGAATAATTGGGGACTATGGCAACACAGTCCCCTTTTTCTTGGGCCGCACAGGCCCTGCCGCAGGCACTGGCGCTCTTGCAACCCCCGGCCTGGGTCATCGATGAGATGCACAACCGGCTGGTTCTTTTTCTCAATCACATCCTGATGAGCGAACCCCAGGCCATGCAAAGGCTTGCGCGGCAGAAAGGCCAGAGGATCGCGTTGGTGTACCAGCAGATGAACCTTCGGCTGGTGCCTACGCCGGCCGGTCTGCTCGAGCGCGGCCAATTCGATGACTTTGATTTGAGACTGACCGTGATGGAACCGTCCACGCTGGAACTGGTGGCGGCTCTGGCGCGCTCGGAAAAACCCAAAGTGCATATCGAAGGCGATGTACAACTGGCCGCTGAAGTCAACTGGCTGATCGACAATGTGCGTTGGGAGGCCGAAGAGGACCTGGCCCGGTGGATTGGCGATGCACCGGCGCATACCCTGGCGACCATGGCACGACACGCCGTGTCCGCACTGCGCACCTTTGCCGCATCGCGATCGCGTGCTGCGGACCTGGGTGGTGCGCCGTCATGAGCCGTCTGGGCCGCGGCATCTTCATTGTTTTCATTGTCCTGCGTTACGGGCTGGACGAACTGGTTCTCTCCTCATTGCGGCGTCCTTGGCTGGCGCTGCTGGCCCGTCTGCTGTCGGTGGGCCGCGATCTGCGGGCCCCGCGCGGACAGCGCCTGCGCGAGGCCCTGGAGCGCCTGGGGCCAATCTTCGTCAAGTTCGGTCAGGTGCTATCCACCCGTCGCGACCTGCTGCCGCAGGATATTGCCGACGAATTGGCCCGGTTGCAGGATCGGGTGCCGCCCTTTGCCTCCTCCGTGGCCGTGGCCACCATCGAGCGAGCGTTTGCCCGCCCGCTGCAAGAGATTTTCGAGCAGTTTGAACAGCAGCCTGTGGCGAGTGCCTCGATTGCCCAGGTGCACTTTGCCATCCTGCGCGACAAGTCAGGCCAGGCCCGTGAAGTGGCGGTCAAGGTGCTGCGCCCAGGCATGCTGCCGGTCATTGAAAAAGACCTGGCCCTGATGCGCATGATGGCCGGCTGGGTGGAAAAACTCAGCGATGACGGACGTCGCCTCAAGCCCCGCGAGGTGGTGGCCGAGTTCGACAAATACCTGCACGACGAACTCGATCTGGTGCGCGAGGCCGCCAACGCCGCCCAGCTCAGGCGCAACATGCAGGGTTTGGGCCTGGTGCTGATACCGGAGATGCTTTGGGACTGGTGTCACCCGGAAGTGATCGTCATGGAACGCATGAAAGGTGTGCCCATCAGCCAGGTCGAAGGGTTGCGCTCAGCGGGGGTGGATATTCCCAAGCTGGCTCGTGATGGAGTGACCATTTTTTTTACCCAGGTGTTCCGCGATGGATTCTTTCATGCCGACATGCATCCGGGCAACATCCAGGTCAGCCTCGATCCAGGCACCTTTGGCCGCTACATCTCGCTCGATTTTGGGATCGTCGGTACACTCACCGAATTCGACAAGGAATACCTGGCACAAAACTTCAATGCCTTTTTCCGCCGCGATTACAAACGCGTGGCCGAACTGCATGTCGAGTCAGGTTGGGTGCCCGCACAGACCCGGGTGGATGAGCTCGAAGCGGCCATCCGTGCTGTCTGCGAACCCTACTTTGACCGTCCCCTGAAGGAAATTTCTCTCGGTATGGTGCTGATGCGACTGTTCCAGACCTCGCGGCGTTTTGATGTTGAAATCCAGCCCCAGCTGGTGCTGCTGCAAAAAACGCTGCTCAACATCGAGGGCCTGGGCCGCCAACTCGATCCCGAACTGGACCTGTGGAGCACGGCCAAGCCATTTCTCGAAAAATGGATGCTGGAGCAGGTCGGCCCCAAGCGTCTTTGGCGCGAACTCAAGGACCAGGCACCACAGTACGCCAAATTGCTGCCGCAACTGCCACGCCTGCTGACCGACTACCTGCGCCAGTCACATCAGGGTGATCATCGGCTGATCGAACGCTTGCTGCGCGAACAGCAACGCACCAACGGATTGCTCCAGGTGCTGGTCTATATGGGCCTTGGATTCATCGCCAGCCTGTTCCTGCTGCAGGTCTGGAGTCATTTTCACATGTACTTTTTTTGACAACACTGAAGGAGAGCACGATGCTGGTGACCTTTGTGATTGCCTATTTGCTGGTGACCATCGCGATTGGTTTGCTGGCTGCACGCCGAGTGCATGGCGCCAAAGACTATCTGGTGGCAGGCCGAAGTCTGCCTCTGTACATGAACGTGGCGACCGTGTTTGCCACCTGGTTTGGGGCCGAGACTGTGCTGGCCGTCTCCGCCACCTTTGCCAAGGATGGCCTGCAAGGCATACCGGGCGATCCATTTGGTGCCTCGGTCTGCCTGGTGCTGGCTGCGCTGCTGTTTTCGCGGCTGTTTTACAGACTGAACCTGCTGACCATCGGCGACTTCTACAAGGTGCGCTACGGCAAGTCGGTCGAGG
>CAYMMK010000058.1:0-16747 GCA_964391575.1 uncultured Limnohabitans sp. | reverse complement strand
TGGACACGTCAAAGGTCCCTCCGCCCAGGTCGTACACGGCGATCTTTCGGTCGCCCTTTTCCTGCTTGTCCAGACCGAAGGCCAGGGCCGCCGCCGTAGGCTCGTTGATGATGCGCTTGACATCCAGGCCTGCGATCCGGCCAGCGTCCTTGGTGGCCTGGCGCTGGGCATCGTTGAAGTAGGCGGGCACCGTGATGACGGCCTCTGTGACAGCCTCGCCCAGGTAATCCTCGGCGGTTTTCTTCATCTTGCGCAGGACTTCAGCGCTGATCTGTGGCGGGGCCATCTTGTTGCCGCGCACTTGTACCCAGGCGTCACCATTGTCGGCCTTGGTGATGGTGTAGGGCATCAGGTCGATGTCTTTTTGCACTTCCTTTTCTTCGAACTTGCGTCCGATCAGGCGCTTCACCGCGTACAAGGTATTTTTCGGGTTGGTGACGGCCTGGCGCTTGGCACTGGCACCCACCAGAATTTCGCCGTCTTCCTGGTACGCAATGATGGAAGGAGTGGTGCGTGCGCCTTCGGCGTTTTCGATCACTTTGGTCGAGTTGCCTTCCATGATGGCCACGCACGAGTTGGTGGTGCCCAGGTCAATGCCGATGATTTTTCCCATGAGGTGCTCCGGTGTGGAAATGTGAGACTGTTTCAGAAATGGTGGGGTTGGTCAGAAATTCAAGAGGTGGCTCAAGCAGGGTTCCCTGAAGGCTGGCCATGACAACGTCATTTCAAGGCCTGTTCAACACCCGCGAAACCCTCCACTCCTTACTGAGGTGCTGCCACGGTGACCAGCGCCGGACGCAGCACGCGCTCGGCGATCATGAAGCCCTTTTGCAGCACGGTCACCACCGTGTTCGCTTCCTGATCGGCAGGGACCATGCTGATGGCCTGGTGTTGGGCCGGATCGAATCGGGTACCCGCTGGCGGGTTGACTTCAACCACCTTGTTGCGCTCGAGCGCGCTTTTGAGTTGGCGCAGGGTCGCCTCGGAACCTTCTCTGATCTGTTCAGCGGTGGCGTTGGGCAGGGCCAGGCCGGCTTCGAGGCTGTCGATGACCGGCAGCAAACTTTCGGCAAATGACTCGACGGCGTATTTGCGCGATTTGGCGATTTCTTCGTCCGCACGCCGGCGGGCGTTCTGCACATCGGCCTGGGCGCGCAGGTACAGATCGGCCAATTCGGCATTCTTGGCCTGCAGCCCGGCCAGCTCGGCGGCCAGATCCTCAGCGGACTCCAGGCCGGCCGAGGCCGGCGCATTCGGGGCGTCTTCAGGGGCTTGAGAGGGGGTGTTGTCAGACATATGCTTAAAAAAACAGCAATCAAAGGACTACAGGCCCCTACATGAGGCCAATTCCTTGCACTTCAAGGGGGGATAGGTCACCGGCCTCGCAAGGGCCCGGCGGATGGACCCGGATCAGCGGGCCCGGTGGTCAGCATTCAATCGATGGCCAGCAGTTCGACGTCGAATTTGAGCGTGGCATTGGGCGGAATCACGCCCCCTGCGCCCCGGGCACCGTAGCCCAGCTCGGGCGGAATGATCAGGGTGCGAGCACCGCCCACCTTCATGCCGGCCACGCCCTCGTCCCAGCCGCGAATGACCATCCCGGCCCCCAGCGCAAACACAAAGGGGTCGCGCCGGTCTTTGCTCGAGTCGAATTTGGCGCCCTGTTCGCCGTCCTGGAACAGCCAGCCGGTGTAGTGCACCGTGACTTCATGACCGGCCTGAGCCTCGGGGCCGTCGCCAGGGGTGTGATCGATGTATTGAAGACCCGAAGGGGTGGTGTTCATGGCAGCTCCGCAAATGAAAAAGCCCCCTCAAGGGCGTGGAAGTCAAGGGTTGATTATCGCAGCCGCCCCCGAAGCTTGATCGGCGGGCCGCCATGCGCTGGGGCTACAGGCCCCTGTGACGGTTACAGGTAGATTTTCTGGAGCAGTTGCAGCAGCGTTTTTCGCTGTGCAGGCGTCAGGCGCTCGAGTTGTTCGGCCTCCAGGGTCTGGGCAGTGGCCTCGGCCTGCACCATCAGGGCCTTGCCCTGAGCGGTCGGATGCAGGCCGAAAGCCCGCCCGTCATGGGGGTGGGGGTGTTTGGAGATCAGTCCACGGGCCTGCAGGTCCTGGATGAGACCCACCAGATTGGGCGGCAAGAGGTTGAGCGCGGTGCACAACTGCCGCGAGGTCACGCCGGGATTGTGAAGAATCACCGACAGCACCGAAAACTCGACCGGCCGCAGGCCATAAGGGGCCATGCGCTGCAGAAACACCTCGATCACGGCCAGGGCTGCGCGGCGGGCGTTGTAGCCCAACAGACTTTGCAAGAAGCGGGTGTCAACCACCTCGACAATGTCGCCACTTTCAACAGGCCTCGAAAGCGGGGATGGGTCGGGTTTTGCCGACTTCGAGACGGCCGTTCGTCGGGTGGCCATGGTTGGTGTCAGGCGGCGGTGCACTGGTGCACGATGATGTAGGTGCGCATCTGGAATTCGGGCAGCACCCACTGTCGCAGGGCCCGGGAGGGAGCCTGCCAGCGCTCGGCCGCCAGCGGCTGCTCCAGGTCCACTGCCGCATCTATCCGCCACCAGGCCCATTCCATCAGGACCAGTGCACAAGCCCGCAAAAAGTCCTCGGCCACCCGGTAGGGCAGCTGGGCATCGCGGGGCGCAGCCTCGACGATCTGGCGTGTCACCGCGCGCAGGGTGGCGATTCGTGCATGGCTGGCACTTCGCTGGACTGGCTGATCGGACTGCACCCGGTCGAGCACCCGTCCAAGGCGTTGACCGCCATCAGACAACACCTTACGCACCAGCAGGTCGATGGCCTGGATTTCGTTGGTGCCTTCGTAAATCATGGCCACACGGGCATCGCGGACGATCTGCTCAATCCCCCATTCGCGCACATAGCCATGGCCGCCCAGCACTTGCAGGCAGTCGCTGCCGCCGTGAAAGGCCTGGTGGGTGAAAGCCGACTTCATGATGGGTGTGACCAGAGCGCACCAGGTGTGCGCAAAGTTTTGCTCCTCAGGCGAGCCGTGCCGGATACGGTCGAGCTCGATCGCGGTCTGGTAGGCCAGCACGCGACCGGCATCCACCCAGGCGCGTTGGGTGTCGAGGACGCGCGCGATGGCCGGGTGCTCGGCGATCCGGTCGGCGGCTTCGCTGCTGCCCGCCCGGCCCGGGGCGCGCATCTGGCGTCGCTCCTGGGCATAGGCATGCGCTTTTTGCCATGCGGCATCCAGCAGGCCAATGCCTTGCAGCGCCACATGCAATCGGGCGGCATTCATCATCACGAACATGGCCTGCAGGCCCCTGCCGGGTTCGCCCACCAGCCAACTTGCAGCAGCGTCAAAGCGCATCACACAGGTGGGGCTGCCGTGCAGGCCCATTTTTTCCTCGATGCGTTCGCAATGCACGGCACTTCGGGTGCCATCAGGATAGAACTTGGGCACCAGAAACAGGGACAGCCCCTTGGGGCCAGGGGGCGCATCGGGCAACCGGGCCAGCACCAGATGCACGATGTTGTCGGTCAGGTCGTGTTCGCCGCCCGAAATGAAAATTTTGGTGCCACTGAGGGCATGACGGCCATCTCCGATGGGGACGGCGCGGGTCGTGGCCAAGCCCAGATCGGAGCCGGCATGGGGCTCGGTCAGGCACATCGTGGCCAGCCATTCACCGGTCGCAATTTTGGCCAGATAAAGGGTTTTGAGTTCATCGCTGGCGTGGTGCAGGATGCATTCGTAGGCGCCGTGCAGCAGTCCCGGCGCCATCGTCCAGCCATGGTTGGCCCCTGAGAGCATTTCATACAGCATGGCCTCGAGCACGCCCGGAAGGCCTTGTCCACCGTCTTCGGTCCGCGCCGAAAGGCCCGGCCAGCCCGCCTGCCAGAACGCCTGGTAGGCCTGGCGAAACCCGGGCGGCATGGTGACGGCACCATCGTGCCAGCAGGCCCCGGTTTCGTCGCCCACCCGCTGCAAGGGGGCGACCACCTCGCCCACAAACTTGCCGGCCTCGATCAGCACCTGCTGCATCAGTGGCTCGTCGACCTCGGCAAAGGCAGGCAGATGCTGCAAGGCCTGGTGCGCACCCAATACACGGGTGAGCACGAAATGCATGTCGTCGGTCGGTGGATGGTAGAAGTTCATGGTGTCAGGGCTGGCGGGCAAGCCCGCAGGGGGCTTGCCCGACTGTAGGGGTCAGGACTCAGCGGTAAAGCCAATGCGCTTGACAATCGGCCCCCAGTTGTCGAACTGCAGCTTCATGTCGCGGGCCATGGCTTCGGGGGTGCCGCCCAGCGGCACCAGGCCCTGGGCACCCAGGCTGTCGATGACCATTTTGTCTTTGAGCGCGGCATTGATGGCTGCATTGGCGTTGGCCACCACCTGGGCCGGTGTCCTGGCCGGGGCGTAAAAGCCGAACCACTCTTCGACCACCAGGTCTGCAAAGCCCTGCTCGGCGAAGGTGGGCACCTCAGGCAGGAAGGGCGAGCGCGTCTTGCCGGAGGTGGCGATCACGCGCAGGCGTCCGGCCTTGTGATTGGCGATGAAGTCGCCATGGGGGGTCATCATCGAGGCCAGCTGACCACCCACCACATCGGTGATGCCCGGGATCGAACCCCGGTAAGGGATGTGCTTGAACTCAAAGCCCTGGCTGAGTCCGAGCAAGGCGCCCAGAAAGTGCGGTGTGGAGCCGGCCGCGGGTGATCCGTAGCTGGCGTCCTTGGGGTTGGCCTTGGCCCAGGCAATGAATTCCCGCACGGTCCTGACCGTGGCTGGCACCATGGGGCCGACGGCCAGTCCGTGGGTGAGCATTGAGCCCAGGCATACCGGCACGAAATCCTTGAACGGGTCGTAACTGAGGTTCTTGTAGATGTGCGGATAGACCGACATCATCGAGTAGGGGGTCAGCAGCAGGGTTGAACCGTCCGGGTTGGCGTTCTTGACGGTTTCCACCGCGATACGCCCCGCCGCCCCGGTCTTGTTCTCGACCACCGCTGCGTTGCGGGAATAGGCCGATCCCCCGAGTTTGTCGCCCACCCGCCGGCTGGTCACATCGGCGGTGCCGCCCGCAGGAAACCCATTGATGATCCTGACCTGTTCAAAGGCCTGCGCCAGGGCCGGCTGGCTGTGCAGGCCCAGACCGCCCAGTGCGGTGGCTGCCGCGCTGTACTGGATGAATTGACGACGTGTACGCATGGGTGTGTCTCCTTGGTTGATGAACACGGGATGGGGAAAACAGGTGTCAGCTGCACAGGGCCCTGATGTCCTCGGGCACGGCAATGGCCTTGATCCGGTCAGGATCGTCGGGGTGGCGTATGCAGAAGGCGCGGGTTTCCAGTCCCTCGCACAGCACGGTTTCGCCACGCATGACGGTGTGCTTTTGAATCACCACCTTCTCGCGCCATTCGGCAATGCTGGTGTGTACCTGCAGCTGTTCGCCGTAGGTGGCCGTGCGCATGAATTTGGTGTGAATTTCCAGCAGCGGCGTGCCGATGATGCCGCGTGTCTTGACCAGCTCGCGCCAGGGCGGGACGCCGCACTGGACAAAGAAGTTCAGCGAGGACGCATCCATCCATTTGGAGAAGTTGGGAAAGAACACAATGCCGGCAGGATCACAGTCCCCGAACATCACTTGCACTTCGTAGACAACGGTCTTGCTCATGAAGCCGCTTTCGTCAACGGGGCGCCATGCGCAATGCACCGTCGAGCCGGATGGTCTCGCCGTTCATGTGATTGTTCTGCACGATGTGGACCGCCAGTTCGGCAAATTCCTCCGGCTTGCCCAGGCGGGCCGGAAAGGGAATGCTCGCTGCCAGTGACTGCTGGATGGGCTCGGGCAAGGTCCTGAGCAGGGGGGTGGCAAACAGGCCTGGGGCGATGGTGCACACACGGATGCCATGCTGGGCCAGGTCGCGTGCCATCGGCAGGGTCATGCCCACCACCCCGGCCTTGGAGGCGCTGTAGGCCTGCTGTCCCACCTGGCCGTCAAAGGCGGCCACCGAAGCGGTAAAAACCATCACGCCTCGGGCACCGTCTTGCAGTGGATCGAGCTTGGCGCAGGCAGCGGCGAACAGGCGCGCAGCGTTGTAGGTGCCGATCAGGTTGACGTGGACCACCCGGGCAAAGTCTTCCAGGGGGGCTGCGCTGCCGTCCTTGCCCACCACACGCCTGGCGGAGCCAATGCCGGCGATCTGCATCAGGATGCGGGCCGGGCCTTGGGCGGCAGCGGCCGTGCTGATGGCCTGCGCCATGCTGTCCGGGTCGGTCACATTGCAGGAAACCGCGATTGCGCAGCCCTCCCCATGCCGTGCGCACAGGTCTGTGGCTACGCGCTGCGCATGGTCCATGTTCAGGTCGAGCACGGCGACCCGGGCGCCCAGCCGGGCCAGCTCACGGGCGGTGGCTTCTCCGAGGCCGGATCCACCGCCCGTCACGAGAGCGCAAGTGCCTTGAATGTTCATGTCGGTTCCTTTCGGTGCTGGTCATGGGTTGAGCGCTGGGGTGGTCATGCAGGGCTCGTTCAGTTGCCGGGATCCCTGCAGGATGGTGACGAACACGGGTTGGCCATGCTGCCGGCAATGACCGAGCCGATTTCGGTGGCATCAATGGCGGCACGGCGCAGTGCTTCTCGCGCGGCCTTGATGCCCAGGTCGGTGGGCGACACATGACCCAGTGCACCGCAGTAGTCGACCAGAGGGGTGCGTACACCTTCGTGCATCCAGACATCGTCGAATCGGTTGAAAAAACCTCGGGCCATGTCATTTCCCCGGCTTGAGAATGCCGTGCAGACGGTCCTCGTGCAGGGCCGCCACGGTGTCGGCGCGGTGGGTGAGCACGGCGCGCTGGTTGATCGAGCCTTTGTCGGTGATTTCGCCCTTGTCGATGGTGGGCGCTTGCGACAGCAGGCACAGTCGGGCGATGCGGTTGGCACTGCCGGTGCTGCTGGCGGCCAGATCGTCCAGAACCTTCTGGAAATGCGCGAGCACCGCTGTACTGGCCAATACGTCCTGCAGGGGAATGCTGTCAGGCAGCCCGGCGAGTTCACGCACCCTGGGGGTCGGAAAGACCATGGCCCCCACTTCCTTGAGGTTGATGCCGGTCAGCACCACATCCTGAATGTAAGGTGCGCCAGCCGCGATGATCTTGCTGCGCAAGGGTCCCACACTCACAAATGTACCGGTCGCGAGCTTGAAGTCCTCGGCGATCCGGCCGTCGAATTTGAGCCCGAGGTGGACATTGTCGGGATCGATCCACTGGACGGCATCGCCCGTCTTGAAGAATCCTTCCTCGTCAAAGGCTTCGGCGGTTTCCTTGGGGGCACGCCAGTAACCCGGCGTGATGTTGGGTCCACGGTAGCGAACCTCGGTTTTTCCGTCCACGGGCACCAGCTTGAGCTCCAGGCCGGGGGTGGGTACGCCCAGATCACCGGCCTGGACAAAAGGGTTGGTCACGAATATCCCGAAGGGCCCGGACTCGGTCATGCCCAGCCCTGTGCCCATGACGATACGCTGGCCGATCTCGCGCTCCTGTGATGCGTAAAGACTGTCCCAGATGGGCTGCGCCAGCGCAGCGCCGGCATAGAAAAACATCCGCACCCGTGACAACAAGGTCTTGCGCAGTGCATCGTCAGTCTTCATCGCATTGGCAATCGCCTCGAAGCCGGTGGGCACATTGAAGTACACCGTAGGGGCGATTTCCCGCAGGTTGCGCAGAGTCTCGTGCATCAGCGCAGGGGTGGGCTTGCCATCGTCGATATACAAGGTGCCGCCGTGGTACACCACCATGCCGAAGTTGTGGTTGCCGCCGAAGGTGTGGTTCCAGGGCAGCCAGTCCACCAGCACCAGCTCCTGCTCGGCCAGCACCGGCATGGACTGGGTCATTTGCTGCTGGTTGGAACACCACATGCGGTTGGTGTTGATGACGGCTTTGGGCAGCTTGGTCGAGCCGCTGGTGAAAAGGAATTTCACCACGGTGTCAGGACCGGTGGCGGCCATGGCCCGGTCGACCGCATCGGTCACGGGTGTGGCGCACAGCTGGGCAAAGCTGCGGGTCTGGCGGCCTTCAAGAGCGCCTTCACCCAGGACAATCTCTGTCTCGGGGCCTACCGTGGCTGCCATGGCCTGGGCATACCGCGCATCCTGCGCGAACACCAGACCCGGCGTGACGGTACGCAGCACATGCCGCAGCTTGTCGTAATCCACGCTCACCAGCGAGTAGGGCGGCGAGACTGGGGTGAAGGGAACACCGGCAACCATGCAGCCAAGCGCCAGCAGGGCGTGCTCCAGACTGTTCTCGCTGAGGATGGCCACTGGACGCTCGGCGCTCAGACCGCGATCGATCAGGCCTTGCGCGATGCTGCGAGCAGCCGCCCACGCCTGACCATAGCTGACATGGCGCCATGGGCCCAGCTTGCCGTCTGCATCTCGCTGCCGCCGGGCCATGAACGATTGATCTGGCCTGAGCCGGGCCCATTGCGCAAGGCGGTCGGTCAGACGCTCAGGACAGGCCTGCAGATCCTGCTCGGCACGCATGTAACGCGTCCCGCCAGCGCCATCGCGCATCGCCACACGGGTGACGCCGAACTTCAGGGGGCGAAATTGCGGGGTACTCATTGCTTTTGCACCTTGGCGGCTTTGCCTTCCAGAAATGCCCGCACCCGTTCCTTGGCTTCGGGTGCCGACTGGGCGATGGAGGACATCAGAGCTTCAGTGAAAAAGCCATGATCGGCGGGCTGTTCGGCAATGCGTGGCAGGGCATGCATCAGGGCGTAATTGGTCAGCGGCGCATTGCCCGCCATGCGTGTGGCCAGCTCCAGTGCCTTCTCAAGCGACTGGCCTGCGGGGACCAGGTACTGCGCGAAACCGGCCCTTTCGCCATCCGTGGCGTTGTACACCCGCCCGGTCAGCATCATGTCGGTCATGCGGGCTACGCCGATCAGCCTGGGGATGCGCACCGAGCCACCACCACCCACAAAGATGCCGCGTGTGCCTTCGGGCAAGGCATAGAAGGTGCTTTCGTCGGCCACTCTGATGTGAGCAGCTGCCGCCAGCTCGAGTCCGCCGCCCACCACGGCGCCATGCAAGGCGGCGACCACGGGCACGGGTCCCTGCTGCACCGCATCCAGTGCCACGTGCCAGCTTCGCGAGTGATGCATGCCTTCACCGGCATTGCGTTCCCTGAGTTCGGACAGGTCCAGGCCAGCACAGAAATGATCGCCTTCACCGGCGATCACAGCGGCCCGGGCCTCGGGCGGCAGGTTTTGGAATGTGTCGCGCAGGGCGGCGATCAGGCCATCGGAGAGGGCGTTGCGCTTGGCAGGCCGGCGCAGGGTGACTACGGCCACTGTGTCCTGCATATGCAGGGCCACGCCTTGGGCCGCAGCCCGCTCGAGTATCGAAGCATGCATCGCTTGCCAGTCCTGTCCAGTGGCAGCGCAGCTGCCCAACAAAGTTATGATCAATAACTATATTGTTGATCCTGCCTTCGTTGGCGAGTCCTGTGGTTTACCCTTATGCGCGCCCTGAAGTTGGGTCCCGGATGGCCTGGCGGCAGGGGCCAGGCCACAGGCGCGGGTCTCTCAGGATGGAGGCGGGGCCACAGGGGGCAGGGGCCAATCGAGCAGTTCGGCAAGACGGCAGATGACCCAGTGGGCCTCGCGGGCGTGCAAGACCGAATCTTCGCCCGACAGTCCCTGCAGGCACTGCGCAAGCACCAGGTCTTCGGTGATGCCCAGGCGGTGCTGCAGGTTGCGGGCCTGTTCAGTCAGGGCTTGCGCCAGGTCCTCGCAAATCTCGTAGCGCTTGACGAGCTCATGCAGCGTCAGGCGCGGTCGGACCTGTCCTGGGGGCACAAACAGGGCCACAAAGCTCGGCGGCAGGATCAGTTGGGAGTCTTCGTGCATCTTTGATCCTGATCATAAGCCGGGGTGCGTACTCGCACAGACCCTGTCCCTGGGCCCACCTACATTGATTTTCGGGGGCGTTTCAAGCCTTCGGTTATCTAGGAGCCATCATGAACACAGTCAAAACCATCTGCATAGGGACCGCTCTGGGCTTGCTTGGATGCACCGCATGGGCGCAGTCCACGGCAACAAACGGGCCCAAGACACGCGAAGAGGTCCGCAAGGAACTCAAGGATGCGATTCGCTCCGGCGAGATGATCGGCAATTTCGAAACCAACGAAAAGCTCAACGAGATTTTTCCAGGGCGTTATCCGGCCAAGGTGGTGCCGCCGTGCAAGACCCGGGCCGAGGTGCGCGCCGAACTCATGGAGGCGATCCGCACCGGGGAGATGGTTGCGCCCGGCGAGGCCATGTGCAAGCTCAACGAGCTGGCTCCATCGATGTACCCTCCAAAGCCAGTCGAAGTCTGCAAGACACGTGAACAAGTCCTCAAGGAGCTTCGCGATGCCATCCAGAGTGGGGAGATGCCCGCCACCGGCGAGACGGGCTGCACCTTGCGCGAACTCAACCCCAGCGCCTACCCGAAAGCCAGGTAAGCGGTGACGGCCCGGCCGGTCGGGTCGGCCGCCGGGGCCAGTGGTGGACAATCGGTGTTTTGTCCGGCACCGATTGGCGCACCTGCATGGACCCTGCTGTCGATATCCTGGCCATCACCGGCCCCATTTATCTGGCGATCGCCTTGGGCTATGCCAGCACCCGCTGGGGCTGGTTCAGTCCGCAGGACATGCAGGTTCTGGGCCGATTCACCCTCAACATCGCCCTGCCGGCACTGCTGTTGAGCGCGCTGGCCCGCCGAAATATTGACGAGACCCTCAACCCGCAGTACCTGGCGGCCTACGCACTGGCCACACTGGCCATGGTCCTGGCGGGCCTGCTGTGGGCACGACTGGCCGGCAAGCACCCGCTGGCTTTGTGCAGCGTACTGGCCATGGGCATGTCCTGTCCCAACAGTGCATTTGTGGGCTATCCGCTGATTGCGCTGACCCTGGGCAGTTCGGTGGCTGGCATGGCGCTGGCGCTGAACATGGTGGTTGAAAACCTGCTGATCATTCCTCTGCTGCTGGCAGTGGCGGGCAGCGAGGGTGCCTCCGGGGGTTGGCGTCCGGTCCTCAGGCAGGCCCTGACCGGCCTGTTCAAAAACCCGATCATTCTGGGCATTGCGGCCGGATTTCTGTTTTCCTGGTCGGGTCTGAAGATTCCAGAAGCGCTGGGGCGCGGCGTCGATCTGTTTGCCGGAGCCAGTGCGGCTTTGTCCTTGTTCGTGATCGGCGGTTCGCTGGTGGGCTTGCAGGTGCAGGGGGTCAGGGCTGCCATCGCGGCTATCGCTGTGGGCAAGCTGATCCTGCACCCCTTGCTGATGGCAGCCGTGCTCATGTGGATCGTGCCCGTGGACGATCCGGCTTTGCGAACGGCCGCATTGTTGACGGCAGCGTTGCCCATGATGGGGATTTACACCTTGCTGGCCCATCGACTGGGGCAGGGCCCGCTCGGGGCTGCGGCGCAATTGGTGACCACTGTATTGTCTTTTGCCAGTCTCAGTGCCTTGCTTTGGCTGCTCTCGGTGTTGGGTCTTTGACCCACTGACTCGACGAGGCAGCTCCTCCCACTTGTCCCTGTGACGATGCGGCTGCAGGTCTACAGGCCGGATTCTGGAAAAGTTAGTATCTGGTCTGGAAACCATGCTGTTGCCCGAATCTTCACGTGCCTTGCACTGCGGAAATCGGCGCATTGCCTGGATCGACGTTTGTCATCACATTCATCATGCGCCACCAAGACCTGATCGCCATCGACATCCATACCCATGCAGAAATCAGCTGCTGGAACCCGTTTGACAACTATGGCGAGGAATACGACCGCGCAGCCGACAAGTATTTCGGTTCCAACCGCCGACCCACCATTGCGGAAACCATCGCCTACTACCGAGAGAGAAAAATCGGTCTGGTGATGTTTACCGTGGACAGCGAGGCTCAGTTGGGGCGCCGTCGCATTCCGAATGAGGAAATCGCCCAGGCCGCCCGTGAAAACAGCGACATGATGATCGCCTTTGCCAGCATCGACCCCCACAAAGGCAAGATGGGTGCGCGCGAAGCCGAGCGGCTGATCGCCGAGGAGGGCATCAAGGGCTTCAAGTTCCACCCCACGGTACAGGGTTACCATCCTTACGACAAGATGGCCTGGCCGATCTACGAGGTCATCAACCACCACCGATTGCCGGCCATTTTCCACACCGGTCACAGCGGTATCGGCTCGGGCATGCGTTGTGGCGGGGGCTTGCGGCTGGCCTACAGCAACCCCATGCACCTGGATGATGTCGCCATCGACTGGCCCGACATGCAGATCGTCATGGCGCACCCCAGCTTTCCCTGGCAGGACGAAGCGCTGTCGGTGGCGACCCACAAACCCAATGTCTGGCTCGATCTTTCGGGATGGAGTCCCAAGTATTTCCCCAAGCAGCTGGTGCAGTACGCCAACACCCTGCTCAAGGATCGCGTGCTGTTTGGCAGCGACTACCCGCTGATCACGCCCGAGCGCTGGATGAAGGATTTCGAGGTAGCTGGCTTCAAACCGGAAGTCATGCCCGGGATCCTCAAGGGCAATGCTGTGCGCTTGCTGGGTCTGGCTGCGGAAAATGCCTCACTCTCCGATACCCCACAAAGGTGAGCCATGTTTATTCGTAACACCTGGTATGTCGCCTGCACGCGGGACGAACTCCATGCGCTGGGCGACAAGCCGCTGGGCCGCACCATCTGCAACGAGAAGATGGCGATCTTCAAAGGCCCTGACGGCAAGGTGGCTGCAGTCGAGGATTTTTGCCCTCACCGTGGTGCCCCCCTCTCGCTCGGCAGGGTCTGCCAAGGGCACCTGCAATGCGGCTACCACGGCCTGCAGATGGGTGTCGATGGCCGAACCGTGTCGATGCCTGGCCAGCGCGTGCGTGGCTTTCCGGCCATCAAGGCCTTTGCGGCGATCGAGCGGTACGGCTTTGTCTGGGTCTGGCCCGGCGATCAGGACCAGGCCAACCCAGACCGGATGCCGGTGTTTGAATTTTTGGATCATCCGGACTGGGCCTATGGGGGCGGGCTTTACCACGTCCAGGCTGACTACCGGCTGATGATCGACAACCTGATGGACCTGACTCACGAGACCTATGTGCACGCCGGCAGCATCGGGCAGCCTGAAATCGATGAAGCTCCGTGCGAAACCCGGGTGGAGGGTGACCGGGTGATCACCCAGCGGTTCATGCAGGGTATTCAGGCACCACCCTTCTGGCAGATGGCCATGCGTGCCCAAGGTCTGGACCCGCAGGCCACCGTGGACCGTTGGCAGATCTGCCGCTTTTCGCCACCGAGCCACATCATGATCGACGTGGGTGTGGCGCTTGCGGGCCATGGTGGTTTTGACGCACCGGCGGACAAGAAGACCTACAGCGTGGTGGTGGACTTCATCACTCCTGAGACCGAATCGAGCCATTGGTACCACTGGGGCATGGCCCGCAATTTCAAGCCCGAAGACACCGACTTGACCGAGCGCATCCGGCAAGGCCAGGGCCGGATCTTCAATGAGGACATGCAGATGCTGCAGTTGCAACAGGAAAACCTCTCACGCTCGCCCGAACGCAAATTGCTGATGCTGGGCATCGATGCAGGCGGGGTGCAGTCACGCCGCGTGATCGAGCGGCTGCTGGCTCAGGAACACCACGGGGCTGGAGCATGAGCGACAAGCATTTTGAAGTCCATCTGGCCCGGCGCCATTTGACCCTGACAGTGGCGCCAGAACGCAGCATCCTTGAAGTCCTGCAGGAAGCCGGAGTGGACGTTCCTTTTTCATGCAGCGAGGGCATTTGCGGAACCTGCCGGACGCGGGTCCTGGAGGGCGAACCTGACCACTGGGACATGTACCTGACGGCCGACGAACAGGCGCGCGGTGATTGCGTGATGGTCTGCATATCGCGCAGCAAGTCGGCGCGTCTGGTGCTCGACCTTTGAAACTTCAGCGGGGCGGACAGGCACGGGCCTCTGGCATTCAGGCCGGTGATTGCAGCCATTGCTGAGCCGTCTTGACCACCAGCTCAAGCGTGGTTTGCTGGGTCAGTGTGGCCGGGCGTTGTGCACTGACGGCCACTGACAGACCGATGCGCAAGGCAGGCTCGCCGATCGGGCGCATCGCATAGGCCGAGGGCTGCAAGGAGCGCTTCACGGCGTTGCGCGAGAGGATGGCGCAGCCCGCTCCATCGGCAACCAGGTCGAGCATGGCGCTCACGCCATCGATCTCCAGCGCAATGTAGGGCTGGCAGCCGATGGCTGCCATTTCGGATTCGACATGCATGCGTATGGCATTGGGGCGGCTGGGAATGACCAGGGGAAGGGCGGCCACCTCGCGCAAGGTCATCGGCGCGGGAGGTCTGTCCTCGGGCAGTCCTGCAGGACGCGGTTGCACCAGCAGCAACTCTTCATGCAGCAGGGGACGGTGCTCGATGCCGGCCATCGGGCTGGGGTTGTAGAGCATTGCAATATCGAGACGTCCATTGAGCAGGCTCTCTTGCATGGCGAGGGACAGGCCCTCGGTGATTGACAACCGGGCCTGGGGCAGTTGGTCGCGAAACGCCCGCGTCAGTGGAACAGCCATGACCCGCGCCACGCTCGGTGGCAATCCCAAAGCCACTCGCCCGGCAAGACCGGTGCGCGCCCGGCTCATTTCTTCCTGGGCTCGGGCCACCTGGTGCAGGATGCCTCGCCCGTGCTCGAGCAAGAGCTGGCCAGCTTCGGTGGGCGAGGCGCCGCGCCCGTTGCGCACCAACAGGTTCTGGCGCAATTCCACCTCGAGCAGGCGCACCTGGCGGCTCAGGGCCGGCTGGGCAATCCCCAGCACCTGTGCAGCCCGGGTGAAGCTGCCCAGTTCGGCCACCCGAACAAAGTATTCCAGTTGTTTGAGGTCCATGACCAGCGCTCCGATAATGTTATTTTGTCATAACAAGCCACTTGTTATTTAATTTTGTTCTACCTGCTAGACGCCAGCCCTCCTGTCGGACAGTGTCATCTCGCCGCACAATCTTCACAGCTGTCCAATGACCCGAAAGCACCCCATGCCGATGGCCCATCCCCTGATCATCGACGTCCACGGTCACTACACCACCGCGCCCAAATCGCTGGAAGACTGGCGCAACCGGCAGATCGCCGGCATCCAGGACCCGGCCCTGATGCCCAAGGTCTCGGACCTGAAGATCAGCGACGACGAACTGCGCGAAACCATCGAGACCAACCAGCTCGCCAAGATGAAGGAGCGCGGTTCAGACCTGACTGTCTTCAGCCCGCGTGCCAGCTTCATGGCCCACCACATTGGCGACTTCAATGTCTCGTCCACCTGGGCTGCGATCTGCAACGAGCTGTGCTATCGCGTGAGCCAGCTGTTCCCCGACAACTTCATCGGCGCGGCCATGCTGCCGCAGTCGCCAGGTGTCGACCCCAAAACCTGCGTGTCCGAGATCGACAAGTGTGTGACCCAGTACGGCATGGTCGGCATCAATCTCAACCCCGACCCCAGCGGTGGCCACTGGACCAGCCCCCCACTGACCGACCGCCACTGGTACCCCGTCTACGAAAAGATGGTTGAGTACGACATCCCCGCGATGATCCACGTCTCCACCAGCTGCAACGCCTGCTTCCACACCACGGGTGCGCACTACATCAATGCCGACACCACAGCCGTCATGCAGCTCATTCAGGGCGACCTTTTCAAGGATTTCCCCACGCTCAAGTTCATCATCCCGCACGGCGGCGGCGCCGCACCCTACCACTGGGGCCGCTACCGGGGCCTGGCGCAAGAGCTGAAAAAGCCCCTGCTCAAAGACCATCTGCTGAACAACCTGTTCTTTGACACCTGCGTGTACCACCAGCCGGGTATCGACCTGCTGACCCGCGTGATCCCGGTGGACAACATCCTGTTCGCTTCCGAGATGATCGGCGCCGTGCGCGGCATCGACCCCGAGACCGGCCACTACTACGACGACACCAAGCGCTATGTGCTGGCCACGCCCCACCTGAGTGACGAGCAACGCTACAAGGTCTTCGAAGGCAATGCGCGCCGCGTGTTCTCGCGCATGGATGCGGTGCTCAAGGCCAAAGGGCTGTGAGTTTCAATCCCCTGTTTGTGCGTTGTCTGATCCGTCCATTGTGAATGGAATTCCTTCGACAAGCTCTGGCCGAACGATTAACCAAAGGAAATCAACATGTACGAACTGGGTGTGGTTTACCGCAACATCACCCGCGCTGACCGCGAGGTGACCGACCAACTGGCCGCTTTGGGCTCGGCCACCGTGCACGAGGCCATGGGCCGCGTGGGCCTGATGAAGCCCTACATGCGCCCGATCCAGCAGGACGTGAATGTCTCCGGAACCGCCGTGACCGTGCTCTTGCAGCCCGGCGACAACTGGATGATGCATGTCGCGGCCGAACAGGTGCAGCCCGGCGACATCGTGGTCGCCACCGTCACGGCCGAGTGCAGCGATGGCTATTTCGGCGATTTGCTGGCCACCAGCTTCATGTCGCGTGGTGCACGTGGCCTGGTCATCGAAGCCGGCGTGCGCGACACCAAGGTCCTGCGCGAGATGAAGTTCCCGGTGTGGAGCCGTTATGTGTCCTCTAAGGGTACGATCAAGGCCACCCCCGGCTCGGTCAACATCCCCATCGTGTGTGCAGGGGCCTGGGTGACGCCCGGCGACGTGATCGTGGCCGATGACGATGGCGTGGTCTGTGTGCCCAGGGCGTTGGCGGCCAAGACGCTCGAGATCGCCCATGAGCGAGA
>CAYMMK010000057.1:0-16825 GCA_964391575.1 uncultured Limnohabitans sp. | reverse complement strand
CCGCTGACCGGCGCGATCGCCTGCTCCAACTCGGGCGGCTACTGGGGCGCCGAGCTCAAGATGGCTGGCTGGGACATGGTCATCTTTGAAGGCAGGTCGGCCAAGCCGGTCTACCTCTACATCTGCGATGACGTGGCCGAACTGCGCGACGCCGATCACCTGTGGGGAAAGAGTGTCTGGCAGACCGAAGACCTGCTCAAGAAGTCACACCAGGACCCGCTGCTGCGCATTTCGAGCATTGGCAAGTCCGGCGAGACCGGGGTTTTGTATGCCGCGGTGGTCAATGACCTGCATCGTGCAGCCGGCCGCTCGGGGGTGGGCACCGTGATGGGCAGCAAGAACCTCAAGGCGATTGCCGTGCGCGGCACCAAGGGCGTGGGCAATATCCGCGACCCGAAGGCTTTCATGGCAGCGGCCAAGACCGCCAAGAAGGTGCTCGCCGACAACGCGGTGACCGGTCAGGGCCTGCCGACCTACGGCACCCAGGTGCTGATGAACGTGATCAACGAGGTGGGTGCCTTGCCCACCCGCAACCATCGAGATGTTCAATTCGAGGGCGCCAAGGACATTTCCGCCGAGGCCATGGCCACGCCACGCAAGACCGATGGCAAGAAACACCTGGTCACCAACCAGGCCTGCTTTGGCTGCACGATCGCCTGTGGCCGCATCAGCAAGATGGACGAGTCCCATTTCTCGGTGCAGAACAAGCCCGAATACTGGGGCGCATCGGGTGGCCTCGAATATGAAGCCGCCTGGGCTCTGGGCGCTGCCAATGGTGTCAATGACCTTGAAGCGCTGCAGTACGCCAACCTGATCTGCAACGAAGAGGGGATGGACCCGATCAGCTTCGGCGCCACCGTGGGCGCGGTGATGGAACTCTACGAGATGGGCGTGCTGAGCAAGGAGCAGATCGGCATCGAGGCCCCATTCGGCTCGGCCAAGGCCTTGTGTGAACTGGCCGATATGACTGCACGCGGCATTGGTTTCGGCAAGGACATCGGACTGGGCTCCAAGCGCCTGACCGCCAAGTACGGTCACCCGGATCTGTCCATGAGTGTCAAGGGTCAGGAATTCCCGGCCTACGATGGTCGGGTGGTGCAGGGCATCGGCCTGGCTTATGCCACCTCCAACCGGGGGGCCTGCCACTTGCGTGGCTACACGATTGCCTCCGAAGTGCTGGGCATTCCGGTCAAGACTGAACCGACCGAGCACGAAGGCAAGCCCGAACTGGTCAAAGCCTTCCAGGACGCCACTGCCGCCTTTGATTCGGCCGGCATCTGCATCTTCACCAGCTTCGCCTGGACCCTGGCCGATGTGGCGCCGCAGATGCAGGCGGCCTGTGGTGAGGAATTCACCATGGAGCACCTCAACCACATTGGCGAGCGCATCTGGAACATGGAGCGCGAGTTCAACAACGCTGCCGGTTTCACCAAGGCCGACGACAGCCTGCCCAAGCGCCTGCTGACCGAAGCCGCCAAGACCGGCCCGGGCAAGGGTGTGGTCAGCAAGCTGCCCGAGATGCTGCCCAAGTACTACGAAGCGCGTGGCTGGGACAGCGAGGGCCGTCCGACCGCGCAGACCCGACAGCGTCTGGGTCTTTGATCTCGCAGAGGCCCCGTCCTCTTTCGCCATCATCTGCAGCGGCCCTCGGGCCGCTGCCTGTTTCCGGAGTCCATCCATGAGTCACCATGTCATCCTTGGCGCCGGCCCGGCCGGCATCATCGCCGCTGAAACCCTTCGCAAGCACTGCCCGCAAGACCGCATCACCGTGGTCGGCGACGAGCGAGAGGCGCCGTATTCGCGCATGGCCATCCCTTACCTGCTGATCGGCAACATTGATGAAAAGGGCACCTGGTTGCGCAAGGGCGCGAGCCACTTTGCCGACCTGCGCATCGACATCGTGCAGGCGCGAGCCACCCGGGTGGATGCCCAGGGGCGGCAGGTACAGCTGGACAACGGTCAGACCCTGGTTTTCGACAAGCTGCTCATTGCCACGGGCTCGCACCCGGTACGCCCTCCGATCCCCGGGCTTGATTTGCCCGGTGTGCACCCGTGCTGGACCCTGGAAGACGCCCGCGCCATTGCCGCCCTGGCGCAGCCCGGTGCCAAGGTGCTGCAAATGGGCGCAGGCTTCATTGGCTGCATCATCATGGAGTCGCTCAAGCAGCGCGGTGTGGAACTCTCGGTGGTCGAGATGGGGGACCGCATGGTGCCACGCATGATGGGGCCGATGGCCGGCGGCATGATCCGTGACTGGTGCGAAACCAAGGGCGTGAAGGTCTACACCTCGACCAAGGTCGAAGCGATCGAAAAAGCCGATGCGCCGCAAGGATTGGTGGCCAGGATCGCCGGCGCCCTCGGTCTGGGTGAGGCCTCGGGCAGCGGCCCGGGCAAGGGCCTGCGGGTGCGTCTGTCCGGTGGCCGCACCGTCGAAGCCGATCTGGTCATCAGTGCCACCGGGGTTCGACCGGCCATTGGTTTCTTGAAGGACAGCGGCATCACCTGCCTGCAGGGCGTGCTGACCGACGAGCGCATGCAGACCAATGTGCCGGGCATCTATGCGGCTGGCGACTGCGCCGAAGCCTTTGACAAGGTCAGCGGCCAGACCATTGTGAGTGCGATCCAGCCCAATGCGGCCGAACAGGCGCGTGTGGCTGCGCTCAACATGGCCGGCCAGGCCACCCTCCTGCGGGGGGTCACCCAGATCAACGTGCTCGACACCCTGGGCCTGATCTCGACCAGCTTTGGCAACTGGCAGGGCGTCGAAGGCGGGCAGCAGGCCCAGCTGACCGACCAGGCGGCCGGTCGCCACCTGAGCCTGCAGTTCAAGGACGATGTGATGGTCGGCTGCAACTCGGTGGGCTGGACCGAGCATGTGGGCGTGATGCGCGGCCTGGTCGAAGGTCAGGTGCGTCTGGGAGAGTGGAAGGACACCCTGCTCAAGGACCCGACCAAGCTGGCGGAGGCCTATCTTGCCTGCGCGCAGGGGCAAAGCGGCTGGAGTGGTGCACAGGACGCACGCCGCCGCTAACATGCCCGCATGAACATTACTTTCAAGCTGTTTGCATCGCTCGGCGACTACCTGCCTGCCTCGGTCCGTCCTGCCAACGAAATGCGTTTGCCGGTGGCCGATGGCGCCACGATCACGCAGGTGATCGAACCTTTTAACCTGCCGCCCAAGCTGGTCCACCTGGTGCTGGTCAACGGCAAATACATCGCACCGGACCAGCGTGCGACCCATGCCCTGGTGGATGGCGATGTGCTGGCCATCTGGCCGCCGATTGCCGGCGGTTGAGGCGACGTGCAGTCGTTGTATCCCGAGCGCTTTGAGCGCGACATGGCCACCACCGAGGCCGAGTGGCTGACTGCCTTGCCGCGCGCACTGGGCGAGCATGCCTTTGTGCTGGGCGAGGGCCAGGCGCAGGTGCAGATTGGCGCAGGCCATCTGCAGTTGCATTGGCACGCCCTGCCGCCGCGCGTGATCGCGCTGCTGCGCATGGAGCGGCTGGCCGTGCAGTTTGTGTTTGTGGGGGTGCAAGAGGCTGCTCGTCAGCACTTCATGAAGCGCTTTGATTTGACGATGCAGCGGGGTGGCGGCTGAGGCTCAGCGCACCCCGAGCAGTGCGACGGTCTTGAGGCCCAACACGGTCAGTGCCAGCGAGCCCAGCAGGTGCAGGCTGGCTGTGCCGACCGCCAGCGCATAGCGGCCCTGCTGCAGCAAGGCCACGACTTCTGCCGAGAAACTGGAAAAAGTGGTCAGCGCACCCAGAAAGCCGGTCACCAGCGCCATGCGCCAAAGAGGATCGAGCGAAGGCAGTTGCTCAAACACCCCGATGCACACCCCCACCAGGTAGCCACCGATCAAGTTGGCCGCCAGTGTGCCCCAGGGGAGGAGGGCACCACTTGGACTCAGCCACAGCCCCAGTTGCCAGCGGGCAAGGGCGCCCAGACAGGCCCCGAAGCAAATGGCAAGCACGGTTGGCATCATCCACTCATTCTAGGAGCTGGCCATGTGAGTGAGGGGTGGGGAGCTTGATCGCCAGCAGGGCTGCCTCCCACATCGGTGAGGCTGGGGCTCCAGCCCTCGCCGATGCGGTCAACCATCACATGCTTGAACATCCGTGCTTGCCTGAATCAGGGGCTGTTCTTAGCCGTGCTGGTGCAGCATTTGCGTCCATTGTTGCAACAGCATGGTTTCCAGATCCAGAACCTGACGGCCTGTGGCACGCATGATGGCCTCACGGTAAGGGGGCATGTTGGTGCATTCGAGCACGATCTGCTCCACACCCGGGTGGAGCTTGAGCAGACGCAGCGAGGCCTCCACCACATCGGCACACGTCTGTTGCAGATCCATGGAGGGCCAGTCCTGCAGGATGGCCGTTTGCAACAGGCACCCGGGCTGGAGACCGCAAAAGGGGGTCCCCGGGGGTACCCCGGCACCCTCGAGAACGTCGGCCTTCAAACTGGCAGCATCGAATGTGACGATGCCGGGACGCTCAAGATGCTGGCACAGCAGCAGACTGGAGCTGATCACGGGGACCTTCACTGCGGCCTGCAATTCCGACTGGTAACGGGCCAGAAAACCGCAACTGGTGGTGATCAAGGCCGCACCCTGCTGCTCGAGTGTCTGTGCAGCCTCCATAAAAGGTTGCAACAAGTCATGCGATGTGCAGAGCACCACCCGCCGGGCCGTGGCCCGGGCGACCCTGTGAAAGCGCGCAGGAATACCGGCGCGTTCGAAGGTCAGAGGCTGACCGATGTCACCCGCAGGACGGAAAAAACGGGTGTCGAGCATGATGACCCCGATGAAAGGGCTCGGCGCTTGTGTGATTGGCATGCGGTGTGGAGAGGCTTGGCTATCATCATGGCATGAAAGTCCTCGTCCGCCGAGACTCTGTTTGGAGCGTCATGACATGCACGTTGCAGTGATCGGCGCCGGCATGGTGGGCGTTTCCTGCGCCTGGGCCCTGCAACGCCGTGGGCTGAAGGTCACGCTGCTCGATCGCACAGAGGCGGGCCGGGAGACCAGCCATGGCAACGCCGGTGTCCTGTCGCCCACCTCATTACTGCCCTTCAACCATCCAGGCCTGTGGCGGCAGTTGCCGCAGCTGCTGGCGGGGAAACATCCCGGTTTTCGTACCACGCCGACCTATCTGCTGGCGCACGGCCGTCCCTTGGTGTCTTTCATGGCCCACGCCCGGCCATCGGTCCTGGCGGTGACCGCCCAAGCCTTGCATGCATTGATCACGCTGTCCCGAAGCCTTCATGGGGCCTGGTATGCGCAGGCTGGGGTCAGTCGACACCTGCGTGAACAGGGCTGGTTGCTGCTGTACCGGAGCGCGCAGGCCTGGCAGGATGCTCAATGGAGCCGTGACCAGTATGCGCAACATGGCCTGGACGTGGTGAGTCTCGATGCGGATGCGCTGTCTGCGCTGGAACCGGCGGTTCACAGCCGCTTCATGCGGGCCTTGTGGGTGCGTGGTGCGGCCTCGGTCGATGACCCGGGCCATGTGGTGCGCGCCCTGGCGAGGGTCTTTGTGGAGCGGGGCGGTCAATTTGTGCAAAGCGAAGTGCGATCCTTGACACCGCGTGTCGGCGGCGGGTGGGTCATCCACTCGGCGATGGCAGGCCTTGAAGCTGATCAGGTGGTGCTGGCTACGGGTCCCTGGTCGCGCGATTGGCTGCGAGCGATGTGGAACTGGCGCCTGCCCATGATCCATGAACGGGGTTACCACATGCACTACGACTGGCGGGGACCGGATCTTGGTCGACCGCTCTACGACACGTCCTCAGGCTATGTCCTCTCGCCCATGAGGCAGGGCGTCCGGCTGACCACCGGTGTCGAACTCGAGGAACAACACTGCGCACCCAGTGAGGCCATGCTGGCGCAGGCCCAGGAGGCTGCACGCAAGGTGTTCCCGCTGGGAGACCGCAGGGACGCCCAGGCCTGGCATGGCAGCCGGCCCACCTTGCCCGACAGCCGGCCCATGATCGGCCCTTGCCCCGAGCGGCCGGGCCTGTGGCTGGCCCTGGGCCACCAGCACATCGGCTTCTCGACCGGGCCGGGCAGCGGGGAGTTGCTGGCAGCCTTGATGACGAACGAGCCGCCACCCATTGACGCCGCCCCGTTCAGTCCACGGCGTTTTGGCCGGTTCTGGTGAGCCGCGCTTACATCTGGCGGGGCAGCCAGGTGGCGATCGCCGGAAAGGCGTAGATCAGCCCAACAGCGATCACCATCATGACAAACATCGGGAAGGTGACCCGGGCGATCCAGGTCAGTTGACGGCCCGTCATGCCTTGCAGCACGAACAGGTTGAAACCCACCGGTGGTGTGATCTGCGCCATCTCGACGACCAGCACGATGAAGATTCCGAACCAGATCAGGTCGATGCCAGCGGCCTGGATGGTGGGCATCAGCACCCCCATGGTCAGCACCACCATCGAGATGCCATCCAGAAAACAGCCCAGCACGATATAGAACACCGCCAGCACCACAATCAGCTGCCCCGGCGTCAGGCCCAGTGAGCTGATCCACTCGGCCAGGTGCCGCGGCAGACCGATATAGCCCATGCTCAGGGTCAGGAAGGCCGCCCCCGCCAGGATCAGTGCGATCATGCAGTACAGGCGGGTGGCGCCCATCAAGGCGTCACGAAAGCTGCGCCAATTCAGCGAGCCTTGCGCAGCCGAGAGGATGAGGGCGCCCACCACGCCCACAGCCGCCGCTTCGGTGGCGGTGGCCAATCCACTGTAGATGGAGCCCAGCACTCCGATGATCAGCAACATGACGGGGATCAGATGCCGTGATGCAGCGAGTTTTTCCACAAGGGTGGGGCGGGCATCGTCACGCGGAATGGCGCCCGGATGCATGAGGGACCAGGCTGCGATATAGCCCGAAAAAAGGAGCGCCAGCATCAGGCCGGGCAAAACACCGGCAATGAAGAGCTTGGCGATGGACACCTCGGCCGTCACGCCGTAGACAATCATGATGATGGACGGTGGAATGAGCAGACCCAGCGTGCTGGCGCCCGCCAGAGAACCCACCACCAGGTGCTCAGGGTAGCCCCGCCGGCTGAGTTCAGGCAAGGTCATCTTGCCAATCGTGGCGCAGGTGGCGGCGCTGGAGCCGGAGACGGCGGCAAAAATGGTCGAGCCCACGACGTTGGTGTGCAGCAAGCGGCCCGGCAGTCCGTGCATCCAGGGGGCCAGACCCTTGAACATGTCATCGCTCAGCCGGGTGCGAAAGAGAATTTCGCCCATCCAGATGAACAGCGGCAGGGCGGTCAGGGTCCAGCTTGACGAGGAGCCCCAGATCGTGACAGCCATTGCATCGCCCGCAGGACGGCTGGCGAACAGTTGCATACCAATCCAGGCCACGCCAGACAGGGTCAGCCCGATCCAGACACCGCTGCCCAGGATGAGGAACAGTGAAACCACCAGCAGGGTGGTGATGGCCAGATCACTCATGGTCACTCATTGCGTAGGGATTCGCCGTCGGTTTGCGGGCCTCGCAGGCCGCGCCATTCAAGGACCCATTCGTCCAGACAGGCCAGGGCCATCACCACCGCCCCGATGGCCATCCCCAGCTGGGGCAGCCACAGGGGAGTGGCGTCGGTGGAGGTGGAGATATCGTTGAAAAGGTGGGACTGCCAGGCCAGACGAACGCTGTACCAGGCAAACAGCAAACTCAGCAGTGCAGCAGCGCCCAGGGCCCACAACTCGAGTGCCCGGCGCGCAGATCCCTGCAGATGGTGCAGCAGCAATGTGACGCGAATGTGCTCTCCTCGTTTGAGGGTGTGCGCAAGGGCCAGAAAGCCACTGCCCGCCATCATGTACCCCGCATACGCATCGGTACCGGGGACGTGAAACCCCAGCTGCCGGCCCAGGATGGACAACAGCACCATGATCAGCAGGCCGACCATGAAAACGGCCGCCACAGCGGCCGCTCCCAGGTACAGGCTGTCCAGGAATTTACGCATGCAAGGCTTACTTGCGGAAAGCATCGACCAGTTGCTGACCTTCGGGGCCGGCTTTGGACAGCCACTCGGTCAGCAAGGTGTCTCCCACCTTCTTCATGTCGGCCGTCAACTGTGCGGGAGGCGGCAGGATTTGCATGCCACCGGCCTTGAGGACATTCAGGGAGGACACGTTGGCCTTTTTGCTTTCGGCCAGACCGCGAACTTCGGCATCCGCAGCGGCTTTCATGACGGCATCCTGGGTGGCCTTGTCCAGGGCATTGAATGCCGCGCGGTTGACGATGACCAGGTTCTTGGGCAGCCAGGCCTGGGTGTCGTACCAGAACTTGACATGCTCGTGCAGCTTGGCGTCGGCACCGGTGGAACCGCTGGACATCATGCTCTCGGTCACGCCGGTGGCAAAGGCCTGGCTGACTTCGGCCGCCTGGACCGTGACCGGCTGGGCACCCACCAGTTCGGCAATCCGGGCAGTGGCCGGACTGTAGGCGCGCCACTTGATGCCCTTGAGGTCGGCAGCAGAGCTCAGGGGTTTCTTGCTGTAGATGCCTTGAGGCGGCCAGGGCACTGCATAAAGGGCCATCATGCCTTGCTCGGCGAGTTTTTTCTCGACCATGGGACGCTGGGCACGCCAGAGTTTCATGGCATCGTCGTAACTGGTGGCCAGGAATGGGAGGCCATCAGCACCCCAGACTCCCCATTCATTCTGGAAGTTGACCATCAGGATTTCACCGATCTGGGCCTGTCCGCCCTGCACCGCACGCTTGATTTCGGGGGCCTTGAACAGCGATGCGTTGGGATGCACGGTGATCTTGAGCTTGCCGCCGCTGGCCTTGTCGATGTCGGCGGCAAACTGGTTGAGGTTGACCGTGTGGAAGTTGGTGGCCGGGTAGGCGGCCGGCAAATCCCATTTGGTCTGGGCCTGGGCGGCCGCCGAAAAGGCCAGAAGGCCGGCAGCGATCGACAGGTTCAGGGTGCGACGTTTCATAAAGTCTCCTGGAGGTGGTGGGCAGACCCGGCAACTGGCAGGGCAGTGAGAGCCAGCCATTGATTGGAGGGTCTGGACCCACACTGTATGCACGCCCGGTCGGAAGCGGATTGGTGATTTCCCTTAATGTCAACAAATTGTTGGCAATTTATCGTTGATCCCCTAGACTCGCATTTCCCGATTGCCGGACTCACCCACCGCTCCGTCCATGCCCCGCAAGACCCTGGCCTCTGCTGCGCCCCCGATTGTTTCATCGGCCCATCTGGTGTCGCCGGACAGTGCCGAGATGAGCGAGTTCGAGTTTGGCCTGATTGTGGCTGGCAACGCCTTTCACCGCTGGGTCGTTCACTGCATGTCGGCGGCGGGTCTCAAGGACCTGACGCCCCTGGATGTGCTGGTCCTGCACCATGTCACCCACCGTGCGCGGGACAAGCGCCTGGCCGATATCTGCTTCATCATGAACATCGAGGACACCCACCTGGTCAATTACGCGCTCAAGAAACTGCTCGGCCTGGGCGTGGTGGCTGCACGAAAAAGTGGCAAGGAGGTCACTTACGCTGCCACCGATGCGGGCCAGCAGCTGGTACAGCGCTACCGTGACATTCGCGAGTCTTGCCTGATTGCCGCCCTCAATGCCGACGAGGGCCTCAACCGCGACATTGGTGAACTGGCCCGTCTGCTGCGCGTCTTGTCCGGCATGTACGACCAGGCGGCACGATCCGCCGCCTCCCTTTGATCAAGAACATGACTGCGACCCCTGAGAACCCCCGCTGGCAATTTTGGATTGACCGCGGCGGCACCTTCACCGACATTGTGGGACGCCGGCCCGATGGCACCCTGGTCACGCACAAGCTGCTTTCCGACAACCCCGAGCATTACCGGGATGCCGCAGTGGCCGGCATCCGCCACCTGCTGGGCCTGCAAGCGGGCGAGCCGGTCACCCCCGGATTGGTCGAGTGCGTGAAGATGGGGACAACGGTGGCCACCAACGCCTTGCTTGAGCGCAAGGGCGAACCCACACTGCTGGTGACCACGCGAGGTTTCAGGGACGCCTTGCGCATCGCCTACCAGAACCGTCCGCGCCTGTTTGACCGCCAGATTGTCCTGCCCGAGCTGCTGTATGACCGTGTGATCGAGGCGCAGGAGCGCATGGGGGCACACGGTGACGTGGTTCAACCCCTCGATCAAGCGCACCTGCGCGAACGGCTCTGGGCCGCCTACGATGCCGGCCTGCGCAGTGTGGCGATTGTGTTCATGCATGGCTACCGCTTCACCGAGCACGAACAGGCGGCTGCAGGCATGGCCCGCGACGTCGGCTTCACCCAGGTCAGCACCAGTCACGAGACCAGCCCGATGATGAAATTCGTCAGTCGCGGCGACACCACCGTGGTCGATGCCTATCTCTCGCCCATCCTGCGCCGCTATGTCGACCAGGTGGCCCGCGAGATGCCCGGCGTGAAGCTGTTTTTCATGCAGTCCTCGGGCGGCCTGACCGATGCGCATGCCTTCCAGGGCAAGGACGCCATTCTCTCGGGCCCGGCCGGGGGCATCGTAGGCATGGCACGCACTGCGGCGCTGGCGGGCTGTGACAAGGTGATCGGCTTCGACATGGGCGGCACCTCGACCGATGTGTCTCACTTCGCAGGCGAGTTCGAGCGCGAGTTCGAGACCCAGGTGGCGGGTGTGCGCATGCGTGCCCCCATGATGAGCATTCACACGGTGGCCGCTGGTGGCGGCTCGATCCTGGCCTTTGACGGGGCGCGTTTTCGTGTCGGGCCCGAAAGTGCGGGCGCCAACCCCGGCCCTGCCAGCTACCGCCGAGGCGGCCCACTGGCAGTGACCGACGCCAACGTCATGCTTGGCAAGATCCAACCCGACTGGTTTCCGAAAGTGTTCGGTCCGCAGGCCAACCAGCCTCTCAGCGTCGAACCGGTGCGCGAAAAATTCAGCGCGCTGGCCCGACAAACCGGGCGCAGTGCCGAAGACGTGGCCGAGGGCTTCATCCGGATTGCGGTGCAGCAGATGGCCAACGCGATCAAGAAGATTTCGGTGTCCCGGGGTTACGACGTCACGCGCTACACCCTGCAGTGCTTTGGTGGCGCGGGTGGCCAGCACGCCTGTCTGGTGGCCGATGCCCTGGGCATGACGCGCGTGCTGGTGCACCCCCTGGCCGGCGTGCTGTCAGCTTACGGCATGGGCCTGGCCGACCAAAACCTGATCCGCGAGCAGTCGGTGGAGCTTGCGTTGGAGGCTTCAGTGCTGGCGCAGATGGCCGCGCAGCTGGACTCCCTGGCCGCCCAGGCCAGTGCGGCGCTCCAAGCGCAGCAACTGGCCCGCTCCGAGGTCCAGGTCCGTCGCCGGGTGCATGTGCGCTACGAAGGCACCGACTCGGCCCTGGTCGTGCCCTTTGGTGATCTGCCTGACATCCAGTCCGGTTTCGAGGCGGCTTACCGCCAGCGCTTTGCTTTTTTGATGGAGGGCAAGCGCTTGATTGCCGAGGCCGTATCGGTCGAGGCCATAGTGGCCGGTGATGCCCCCGCCGAGCTGCGACATGTCCTGTATCCGCCGCGCGAAGTGCCGTGCCGTGAAACGGTACGCATGTTCAGCGAGGGGGCATGGCATGCGGCGGCGCTGGTGGTGCGCGAAGACCTGCGTGCGGGGGATCAAGTGACGGGTCCGGCCATCATTGCCGAGAAGAACGCGACCACCGTGGTCGAGCCCGAATGGACAGCGCGGCTGACCGAACTCGACCACATCCTGCTTGAGCGTCGCGTGCCGCGTGCCCAGACCTTTGCCGTGGGCACCACGGTCGACCCGGTGTTGCTCGAAGTGTTCAACAACCTGTTCATGAACATCGCCGAGCAGATGGGGCTGCAACTGCAGAACACCGCCTATTCGGTCAATATCAAGGAGCGGCTGGACTTTTCCTGTGCGCTGTTCAATGACGAGGGGTACCTGATCGCCAATGCCCCCCACATGCCGGTCCACCTGGGATCGATGGGGGAGAGTATCCAGACCGTGATCCGAGAAAATGCCGGACGGATGCAGCCCGGCGATGTGTATGTGCTCAACGACCCGTACCATGGCGGTACCCACCTGCCCGATGTGACGGTCATCACGCCGGTTTTCCTGCACGGCCGTGCACAGCCGGTGTTTTATGTGGGTTCACGAGGTCACCATGCCGATGTGGGCGGCCTGACGCCGGGATCGATGCCGCCCTTTTCCACCCGCATCGAAGAAGAGGGCGTGCAGATCCAGAATTTCAAGCTGGTGGATGGCGGGCGCCTGTGCGAGGCCGAGATGGTGGCCTTGCTGCAAAGCGGTGAATATCCCAGCCGCAATCCGGCTCAAAACATGGCCGACCTGAAGGCGCAGATCGCTGCCAACGAAAAAGGTGTGCAGGAATTGCGCCGGATGGTCGATCAGTTTGGGCTGGATGTCGTGCTGGCCTACATGCACCATGTGCAGGACAACGCTGAGGAGTCGGTGCGCCGCGTGATCACGCGTCTCAGGGACGGGCAATTCACGCTGGCGCTGGACAATGGCGCCCGGATCCATGTGGCCGTGCGGGTCGATGCATCCTCGCGCAGTGCCGAGATTGACTTTACCGGCACCAGTGCACAACTGAGCAACAATTTCAATGCCCCGCGCGCAGTGTGCATGGCAGCCGTGCTGTATGTGTTCCGCACCCTGGTCGATGACGACATCCCTCTCAATGCGGGTTGCCTCAAGCCCCTCAAAGTTGTTGTGCCTGAAGGTTCCATGCTCAACCCTTTGCCGCCGGCTTCGGTGGTGGCCGGCAATGTGGAAACTTCCACCTGCATCACCAATGCTCTTTTCGGGGCCCTGGGTGTCATGGCCGGCAGCCAGCCCACGATGAACAACTTCACCTTTGGCAACCACCGCTACCAGTATTACGAAACGATTTCGGGCGGCAGCGCAGCGGGCGGACGCTTTGACGATCGGGGATCACTGGTGGATGGTTTCAACGGCACCTCTGTGGTTCAGACCCACATGACCAATTCCCGGCTCACCGATCCGGAGGTGCTGGAGTTCCGTTTTCCGGTGCGGCTCGAGAGTTACGAGATTCGCAAGGGCTCGGGGGGCAAGGGGCGCTGGCGTGGAGGGGATGGCGGTGTACGACGCATCCGTTTTCTCGAGCCCATGACCGCAGGCATTCTCTCCAACGGACGCGTGCATCCGGCTTTCGGGGCCGCCGGGGGGGAGCCGGGCCTGGTCGGCATCAACCGGGTGGAACGGGTCGATGGCTGCACCGAAGAACTTGCCCACATCGGGCAGACCGATATGGGCGCTGGTGATGTGTTCGAAATCCACACCCCGGGGGGTGGGGGCTTTGGAAAGCAGGCCTGAACCATGACAGCCTCTGACCCGCCAGCCCACGGGAAGGTGCTCGTCACGGGTTTCGAGCCGTTTGGGGGTGATGACATCAATCCCTCTTGGGACATTGCCCGCGCGCTGGAGGGCATCCGGCTGCAGGATGGCACGACTGTGCTTGCCTTGCAGTTGCCCTGTGCTTTCGCCCGGGTGCAGGAGGTTCTGTCCCGGGCCATCGAACAGCATCGGCCGCAACTGGTGCTGGCCCTGGGCCTGGCGGGGTCACGCACCGAACTGAGTGTAGAGCGGGTGGCGCTGAATCTGTGTGATGCCCGCATTGCCGACAACGATGGGTTGCAGCCCATGGACCAGCCGGTGATTCCAGACGGCCCCTTGGCCTGCATGTGCCGCTTGCCCGTCAAACGGATGGCCCAGTCCATGCGTGATGCGGGGGCTCCGGCCGCAGTGTCCTACAGCGCAGGCACGTTTGTCTGCAATCAACTGTTCTATTTGCTGTTGCATGGGGCTCGGACCCGCTGGCCGGGGTTGCGTGCTGGATTCATCCATGTGCCCGGACGGCCCGGTCAACGCTCGATCACCGCCCGAGGATTTGAGGGTCTGGCCCTGGATGTTCAGATCCGTGCTGTGGCTGCAGCCCTTCAGACGGCCTGGTCGCAGACGGATGACGCGCCCATGGAGGGCGGACCGACGGACTGACCGTGGCAGGCCCGGTCGAGCCGTGGTCAGGGCTGGGAGGCTGACCCCCTGGCCGAGTGGGGCAGAGGCCTGAAATCGTGTCCGTTGACACGCAGACCTTCCTGAGAAATTTCCTGAGCCTTGTAGACACCCAGTCCCCGGACACGGGCCATCAGGTCGCTCCAGTCGCGAAATGGCGCCTGTGAGCGGGCTTTGAGAATCCGTGCCGACAATGCGGGTCCCACGCCCCTGATGCCATCGAGCTCCATTTCACCGGCCTGATTGACTTCCAGCCCATGGGCCATCCATGCCCATGGTGTCAACATCAGACCCAGTAGCAAGCTTCGCATGCCCAGTCCTCCCTGTGGCGTGGCGACCCGCTGTCGTCACGGAGTGATTGTGCATGAAGAAATAGGAGTTAAATGTTAAATTTTGTTATTAAATCAATTGAAAACTAAACTTCTTCAATCCTTTTGGGTGGATAGCTGTCCCATGTCTGGCAGCCCGGGCAATGCCAGAAGTGTTCCCGCGCTTCAAACCCGCAGGCGGCGCAACGGTAGCGCGCCAGTGGACGGGCTGCTTGCTCGATGGCCCGCTGCACTTGCGCAGGGACCGTCGATGGGCTTTGTGCAGCCATCCAGCGCGAGGCGGCCAGCAGGGAAGCGTGCTCATGCAAGTGTTCGAGATACCGCTGCCCGGGTGGGTCCGCATCCACCACGGCAAGGGCTTCCAGAATGTCCAGCGCGGGCTGTCGGGCATAGCATTCGAGCATCACCTGGCGGACTCGGCCTTGTTCTCCGGTGTCCCGAGCAGCCTTCGCCAATGTCTGTGCGGCCAGACCGGCAGCCGGGTGGGCCTGTGCAAACAGGGGCCAAAGGGTTGACAGGCAGTTCTGGGCATGACCCTGGCTGAGTTGCAATTGCCCGAGCATGATGCGGGCGCGGGGTGCATCGGGATGGTCCCGCACGGTTTCCAACAGCGCGTGGAGGGCCGTAGCGGCGTCCCCCGATTGCAAGGATTCCCGAGCCTGTTCGCAGCGGTAATGCGCTCTGCGAACGCTGAAGTTGGCCTCACCCGAAGTCTCCAGCAACTGCGCGACCTCTTCGGCCCGATGCCATTCCCGTGATCGCTCGTAAATGGCCAGTCGCGCCAGCCGGGCCTGTCCTTCGTAAGCGCTGGCCTCGAGTTTGCGAAGGGCGTCCTCGGCCCGGTCGAGCAATCCCGCCTTGAGGAAATCCAGAGCCAGGCCATGTTGGGCCCTTTGGCGATCGGCTGCGCTGAGGTCAGCCCGCGACAGCAGATGTTCGTGCACCCGTACCGCCCGGTCGTATTCGCCTCGACGTCGAAAGAGGTTGCCCAGCGCGAAATGGAGCTCGGAGGTGTCGGGGTCGTTCTGGACCGCCTCGATGAACGCATCAATGGCCTTGTCCTGTTGCTCGTTGAGCAGGTAATTGAGACCCTTGAAATAGGCCCGGGGCGCCTGCCGGTTGGCCAGGCGCATCTGCCGCAGGTCCAGACGCGAGGCCAGCCAGCCCAGCGCAAATGCCACCGGAAGTCCGATCAGGATCCAGGTCAGATCAAGTTCCATCAGGTGAGGTTTCCGTAGCGGCAGCGGGTGCAGGGGCCTGCTGGGCACGAGCTGCCTTGCGCTGGCGCCACCAGCGCGGCACCATGCCCAGGGCCCCCGTGGCCACGCCCAGGGTGAATGTCGCCAGTACAACCAGGTTGGTTGAAGCCAGCCAATGCTGCCCGAAAAAGAAGTTGACCCGTGTTTCGTGCTGGTTGTTCAGCGCGAAAGCAAAAAGGGTAAAAAGAACGGCTGCTTTCAGTATCCACTGAAGCAGCCGGATCAGTCGTTTCATGCGTTGCCCCGGATACTGCGGTCATTCTAGCGACCACGCTCCCGCCAGACGGTGTTCAAGCCGGAGGCGATGGGCCTTTGTCAACCGCTTCGCGCAGGGCCTTGCCAGCCTTGAAGTGAGGCACTTTTTTTTCAGGCACCAGCACGCTTTCACCCGAGCGCGGATTGCGTCCGACGCGCGGTGGACGACGGTTGATCGAGAAACTGCCAAAACCCCGGATTTCGATGCGATGACCCTTGACCAGGGCCTCGGTCATGGCGTCGAGCATGGACTTGACAGCCAGTTCGGCATCCCTGTGGGTCAGCTGCGAAAACCGGGCAGCCAGTTCTTCGACGAGGTCGGAGCGGGTCATGGGTCAATCATGGCAAAAAACCTCGCCGCGCCGGAGCATCGATGACGCGCGAGGAAAACCCTCGTCGGCCCGCAGGGGCTGTCATCGATGCCTCGCCGAGCCGAGGTCATCGGTTCATCAACCTCAGTTGTTATCCAGCTTGGCACGCAGCAGGGCGCCCAGGCTGGTGGTGCCTGCGTTTTCGCGCGTCGATTGCTGGCTCAGCGAAGCCATGGCCTCTTGCTGGTCGGCGGCGTCCTTGGCACGGATGGACAGCTGGATGTTGCGGGTCTTGCGATCGACATTGGTGACCACGGCGGTCACTTCATCGCCTTCCTTGAGCACGCTGCGTGCATCTTCCACCCGGTCGGCCGAAATTTCGGAGGCGCGCAGGTAGCCCAGGATGTCTTCGCCCAGGTCGATTTCAGCACCCTTGGCATCCACGGTCTTGACCTTGCCCGTGACCACGGAGCCTTTGTCGTTGATCGAGACAAAGGTGGTGAAAGGGTCGGCATCGAGCTGTTTGATGCCCAGGGAGATGCGCTCGCGCTCGACATCAACGGCCAGCACGATGGCCTCGACTTCCTGGCCCTTCTTGTAGTTGCGCACGGCAGCTTCGCCCGGCTCGTTCCAGGACAGGTCG
>CAYMMK010000056.1:0-17017 GCA_964391575.1 uncultured Limnohabitans sp. | reverse complement strand
CCGGTCTACCGCTTTGACCCCCCCCCCAGCCCCACCCCACCTGCGGTTGCGGCCCCTCGCCCCGCCCCTGCCGTACTGGGTGTAGGCATATTCCCCCCCCGGTCACCGGGCCTGGACAGGTCTGTGGACGACACCGTAGAAGTGCTGGCCGGTGATACCCTTTCACAAATTGCCCTGGCTCATTTGCCGCTCAATGTCACACTCGACCAGATGATGGTTGCTCTTCAACAAGCCAATCCGGGCGCTTTCATCGAAGGCAATGTGAACCTGGTCAAGGCCGGCGCTTTCCTGAAGATTCCCAAGCCCCAGCAGGTCGCCAGCATCCCGCCCCAGAACGCCCGCCGCATGGTCATCGAACAGACACAGGCTTTCCTTGAGTATTCGCGTCGGATCGCACAGACCCCCATGCAGATCGACAAACCCGCATCCGCACGCGATGTGGCCGGAGCGATTGCCGACCCAACGACCCCATCCAAGTCGGGCGCTGCAGGGCAGGACAAGCTGACACTGTCGAAGGGGTCCGTCGGCTCGGGGGCCGAGGAAGCCCGTGTGGCCATGGAACGGGAGACCCGAGACACTGGCGCCCAGGTGGCCGAAGTCAACCGTAATCTCAAGGACCTGCAAGCCCTGGCCCGCGGTGAACAACCCGGTACCGGTCCGTCCTCGGCTCTGCCTGCTTTGACCACGCCCACCGCAACAACTGCCCCTCAGGCCACAGCCCCCGAATCTCCGGCAGCGCCGGGAGCAGTTTCTCTGCTCGATCGGTTGGCCAGCGATCGCAGCACACAGATCTGGGCCGGTGCCCTGGTGCTGATCATCGGGCTGTTCGCCTTCTGGATGGTGCGCCGTCGGGACACTGAAGACGAGGATGACTTTGCGCCAGAGTACGACGACCGTTTCGAGACCGCCTCGCCAATGCGCAACCAAGATGCCGGCGTTCCCCGCCAGATAGCCGATCTGGACCTGAACCTTGGCCCCGCCCCAACGCAACGGCCCGAGGCCGTTCCGGCATCTGCAGCGACCGCAACGGCTGAAACCGATGTCAGCAAACTCAACCTCGCCAGCCAGCTCAGTGCGCGCGGCGAGCACGAACTGGCCCGCGCCTTGCTGCAGTCTGTCATGTCCTTCGGTTCCCCCGAATTGCGCTACCGCGCCAAGCAGATTCTGGATCAGATGCCGTGAGGCTGGCCCTGGGCGTCAGCTACCACGGCAGTCCCTATCTTGGCTGGCAAAGCCAACCCTCGGGTCAGACCCTCCAGGACCAGCTCGAAAAGGCCCTGGCGCAATTTTGTGAGCAGCCGGTACACACCTTGTGTGCCGGTCGCACCGATGCGGGGGTTCATGGCCTGATGCAGGTGGTTCATCTGGACACCCTGCTTGATCGGGAGCCTTGTTCATGGGTGCGCGGCACCAACCGTTTTTTACCCCGGGACATTGCGGTGCAATGGGCCCAGCCGGTCCCGGACACCTTTCACGCACGGGCCAGTGCGCTGGCGCGCCGCTATGTCTACCTGCTGCTCGAGTCACCCGTGCGCCCGAGCCTGGAGGCGGGGCGCGTCGGCTGGACCTTTCGCCCGCTGGACGCAGCCGCGATGCGTGCAGCCGCGCAGCACCTGCTGGGCGAACACGATTTCACATCGTTTCGTGCCAGCGCCTGCCAGGCCCTCAGCCCGGTGAAGACGCTGCGGCGCATCGACATCTCCTGCCGCGGCCCGGAATTGGCGCGTTACTGGCGTTTTGAATTCGAAGGGAACGCCTTTTTGCACCACATGATCCGCAACATCATGGGCTGCCTGGTCCATGTGGGCGCTGGCCTGCAGCCCAGCCACTGGATGCACCAGGTGCTGCAGGCCCGAAGCCGCGATGTCGCGGCCCCAACTTTCGCCCCCGATGGCCTGTACTTCGCCGGGCCGGTCTATGGGCCAGAATGGGGACTTCCCACCTGCACCCCCGCATTTGACTGGCTGCCATGAGCATTCCATCCCGCACCCGCATCAAGATGTGCGGGTTCACGCGCGAAACCGATGTGGATGCCGCCGTGCAGGCGGGGGCTGATGCGATCGGGTTTGTCTTGTACCCCCCCAGTGCGCGCAACGTCAGCATCGAGCGGGCCGCGGAACTGGCGGCACGTCTGCCGGCCTTTGTCACGCCCGTGCTGCTGTTCGTCAATGAGGCTCCCGATCGGGTGGTGGAGGCCTGCGCCGCCGTGCCTGGGGCCCTGCTGCAGTTCCACGGCGACGAGTCTCCCGAATCCTGCGCCGACATGTCGCAACGCACCGGCCGCCCACACCTCAAAGCCGCGCGGATTCCCTTGGGGGCTGTGGTCGGCTTCGACTTGCTAGAATTTGTCTCTTTACACCACCACGCCCAGGCCATTCTGCTCGACGCCGATGTCGACGGATTTGGCGGCGGCGGCAAGGCTTTCAATTGGTCACTCCTGCCACCAAACGTCAACGCTCACCTCGTTTTGTCTGGTGGACTCACACCTGCAAACGTGGCCGATGGCATTCGAACGTTGCGCTCTCGTGCGCGGTCGCTGGCCGTTGACGTGAGCTCCGGCATCGAATCGGGCAAGGGCCTGAAAGATGCCGACAAGATCCGGCAATTTGTCGATGCGGTGCACAGCGCCGACCACGACCACTCGTTGGTCAATTGAAAACTTTTTCTCCCGTTCACCATGTACGACTATCACCAGCCCGATGCCAAGGGGCACTTCGGCATTTACGGCGGCAGCTTTGTGTCAGAAACCTTGACGCACGCCATCAACGAACTGCGTGGGGCCTACGCCAAATACCAGCACGACCCCGATTTCATTGCCGAATTCA
The DNA here is from genome assembly GCA_964391575.1 of uncultured Limnohabitans sp. Lineage (GTDB taxonomy): Bacteria > Pseudomonadota > Gammaproteobacteria > Burkholderiales > Burkholderiaceae_C > Limnohabitans_A. The sequence goes on along the minus strand of CAYMMK010000056.1, from coordinate 14,192 downwards.
GGCGTGAACTGGCGCACTTTGTGGGTCGCCCCTCGCCCATCTACCACGCGGCGCGCATGAGCCGTGAAATGGGCGGCGCGCAGATCTTCCTCAAGCGTGAAGACCTCAACCACACCGGCGCCCACAAAATCAACAACACCATCGGCCAGGCCCTGCTCGCAAAACGCATGGGCAAGCCGCGCATCATTGCCGAGACCGGTGCCGGCCAGCACGGCGTGGCGACGGCCACCATCTGCGCCCGCTATGGCCTGGAATGCGTGGTTTACATGGGCAGCGAAGATGTCAAGCGGCAAAGCCCCAACGTCTACCGCATGAAACTTCTGGGCGCCACTGTGGTGCCGGTCGAGTCGGGCAGCAAGACCCTCAAGGACGCCCTCAACGAAGCCATGCGTGACTGGGTGGCGAATGTGGACAACACCTTCTACATCATCGGCACCGTGGCCGGCCCGCATCCCTACCCGATGATGGTGCGCGACTTCCAGAGCGTGATCGGTGAAGAGTGTCTGACGCAGATGCCCGAGATGTTCAAGAGCCTGCAGATGGCCGAGCAGCAACCCGACGCGGTGATCGCCTGCGTGGGCGGCGGCAGCAATGCCATGGGCATCTTCTACCCTTATATCCCGCACGAAAACACCCGCCTGATCGGCGTGGAAGCCGCCGGTGAAGGCATGGACTCGGGCAAGCATTCGTGCTCGCTGCAGTGCGGCAGCCCGGGCGTGCTGCACGGCAACCGCACCTATGTGCTGCAGGACGACAACGGCCAGATCACCGAAACTCACAGCGTGAGCGCAGGGCTCGACTATCCCGGCGTCGGTCCCGAACACGCCTTCCTCAAGGACATCGGTCGCGCCGAGTATGTGGGCATCACCGACAGTCAAGCGCTCGAGGCCTTCCATTACCTGTGCCGCACCGAAGGCATCATTCCCGCGCTCGAATCGAGCCACGCCGTGGCCTACGCCATGCAACTGGCCAGGACCCTGCGGGCTGACCAGTCGATCCTGGTCAACCTTTCGGGCCGTGGCGACAAGGACATCGGCACCGTGGCCGACCTCAGTCAGGCCGACTTCTACTGCCGCCCCAGCTGCCGTGGCCAATCGGTCAAGGGCGGTGAGCAGCCCGTGAACCTGGTGAAGTGAGGACTGACCTGATGAGCCGCATTGACACCACCCTCACCCAACTCAAGGCCCGGGGGCGCAAAGCGCTGATTCCTTTTGTGACCGCAGGCTTCCCATTCGCGGACAGCACCCCCTCGCTGATGCACGCCATGGCCACCGCTGGGGCCGACATCATCGAGCTGGGGGTGCCGTTTTCCGACCCGTCGGCCGACGGCCCCGTGATCCAGAAGGCGGGGGATCGCGCCCTGACCTTCGGCATTGGCCTGGTGCAGGTACTGGCCATGGTGCGCGAGTTCCGCCACACCAACCACACCACGCCAGTGGTCCTGATGGGTTACGCCAACCCCATCGAGCGCTATGACCAAAAGCACGGTGCGGACAGCTTCATCAAGGATGCCGCCGCTGCCGGAGTGGACGGCGTACTGATCGTGGACTACCCGCCAGAAGAATGCGTGGAATTCGCCGCCAAGCTGCGTGCTCACGGCATGGACCTGATCTTCCTGTTGGCCCCGACCTCGACCGACGAGCGCATGCAGCAAGTCGCCCAGGTCGCCAGCGGTTATGTTTATTACGTCTCGCTCAAGGGCGTGACCGGCTCGGGCGCGCTGGACACCGCGGCTGTGGAAGCCATGCTGCCGCGTATCCGTCAGCACGTCAGCGTCCCCGTCGGTGTGGGTTTCGGCATCCGGGATGCCGAAACCGCCCGGGCTATTGGTCGTGTGGCCGACGCCGTGGTGATTGGCTCGCGCCTGATCCAGCTGATCGACGGTCAGCCCCGCGAGACGGTCAATGCTGTGGCCGCCGGGTTTCTGTCGGACATCCGCCAGGCACTGGACGCATAATCCACCTCCAACAGGAGAACCTCATGAGTTGGCTTGAAAAACTGCTGCCCCCCAAGATCCAGCACACCGACCCGGCCGACCGGCGTTCGGTCCCCGAGGGCCTGTGGATCAAGTGCCCCAGTTGCGAAACCGTGCTCTACAAGACCGATCTGGAGCAAAACCTGAATGTGTGCCCCAGCTGCGGCCATCACCATCGCATCGGTGCTCGGGCACGTCTGAACGCTTTTCTGGACGGCGAGGGGCGCTACGAAATCGGCCAAGAAGTGGTGCCGGTGGACCCCCTGAAGTTCAAGGACAGCCGCAGGTACCCCGAGCGTCTGAAGGAGGCCATGGACAACACGGGCGAGACGGATGCACTGGTGGTCATGGGTGGCGCGGTGCACAGCATCGAACTCGTGGCGGCCTGCTTCGAGTTCGATTTCATGGGCGGTTCCATGGGCTCGGTGGTCGGCGAGCGCTTCGTTCGCGGCGTCGAGACCGCCATCGAGCAGAAGGTGCCCTTTGTGTGCTTCACCGCCACTGGCGGCGCACGCATGCAGGAAGGATTGCTCTCGCTGATGCAGATGGCCAAGACGAATGCGGCACTCACCCGGCTGGCGAAAAAGGGGTTGCCCTACATCAGTGTGCTGACCGACCCGACGATGGGCGGGGTGTCGGCTGGCTTTGCTTTCGTTGGTGACGTGGTGATTGCCGAACCCAAGGCCCTGATCGGTTTTGCCGGCCCGCGTGTCATTGAAACCACTGTGCGGGTCACCTTGCCCGAGGGGTTCCAGCGTGCCGAGTTCCTGCAGGAGAAAGGGGCGGTGGACTTCATCTGCGACCGCCGCGAATTGCGCAGGACCGTGGCCCAGGTGCTGGCCATGTTGTTGAGACAACCGGCCGATGCGATCAACCCGATCGACGACCGCTGACCTGCAGCACAGCTTGCCTTCAGCGGTAGAACACCTCGACCTTGCCCTTCAGTTTGAGCATCAAGGGATGGCCCTTGCGGTCCACTGTCTTGCCGGCGGGTACACGTATCCAGCCCTCGCTGATGCAGTATTCCTCGACATCGTCGCGCTCCTTGCCATTGAAACGCACCCCGACATCGTGCTCGAAGACAGCAGCCACATGGTAGGGGCTGGAGACATTGATCGATAGGCGATCAGGAAGGTGGGGAAAGGTCGGTGTTTCGGACATGAAAATCTCAGAAAAGCAGGCTGCGCATCAGCCCGGCCAGCATGATGCCGACCATCTGCAACAGCAGCAGCAGCGCCAGCGGTGAAAGGTCCACCCCTCCCACCCGCGGCAGGATGCGTTGAAGAGGATACAACCAGGGCTCACACAGACGCGCAGCGGTGTGGTGAAGGTACGAGCCGGGCTGAACCCAGGACAGGATGGCATAGACCAGCACCAGAGCGCTCAGCGCTGACACCACCAGCTGAACCAGGGCCACCAGGCTGGCAGGCACCAGCATCCAGCTGGCCATCGGACCGCCCATGGCCAGCCAGAGCAAGACCAGTTGGACCAGCTTGATGATCCAGGCCGCCAGCAGACTCGCGGCATCGGCCCGTCCGCCCATGGGCACCACGCGGCGCAGGGGACGCACGATCCAGTCGGTCAGGGCTGTGACAAAAAGCCCCGGCTGGCGGTTCATGGGCAGACCCAGCCAATGCATGGCCAGCCGCAACAGGCAGGCGCCTGCCAGCACCGAGGCCACCACCTCCAGAAGCATGCTCACCATGGAATACAGCATTTCATAGATCTCCTGCGCGTGAGATGATAGCCGCATGCACGATGACCCATTCCGCGACGGCCCGCTGGAACTGGACTTGCCCCTGTTTCCTCTAGGAACCGTGGTGTTCCCAGGCGCCTTGTTGCCTTTGCAGATCTTCGAGTTGCGATACCTGCAAATGGTGGGTGCATGCGAACGGCAGGGCACCGACTTCGGTGTGGTCACCCTCACCAGCGGCCGCGAAGTGCATCGTCCCGGCCAGGAAGAACGCTTTGAGGCGATCGGTACGCGGATGCGCCTGCTGCAGGTTGAGCGCCCGCGGGCAGGCTTGTTGCACATCTGGTGCCGGGCCCTTGATCGTTTCGAGGTGCTGATTCCACAGCGTCGCGCCGACGGCCTGTGGCATGGCCAGGTGCGGATGCTCGAACCCGAGCCGGCCGTACCGGTGCCCGAGCATCTGTGCTACTTGTCCCGGCAGATGACCCATGCCCTTGAGCGCCTGGGCCGGGAAGCTCTGGCCCCTGAGCCCTGGCCGCAACCCTGGCAACCCGATGACTGCGGCTGGCTGTCACACCGTTGGGGCGAATTGCTGCCCCTGCCTGCGGCGCTGAAATACCGTCTGTTCGCCTTGCGCGAACCTTTGCTGCGGCTGGAACTGGTCGGTGACATGGTTTCGCCAGAAAAGCCGGGGCAGACTGCCTCCGGCAAGTCCTCCTCCCCGTAAAATCGGAGGTTTTCAATGGGCACGCTGCCAGCGTCAGCTGCCCGGATTCTCCAACTTCCTGCTGCCGTGGTTGCCAGCCACGTCCCTCCGCCATGTCCGAGTCCCTGTCCCCATCCCCAGCCGCACTGCCCGTGGACGAAAACCAGCTGATTGCTGAGCGGCGTGAAAAACTGCGGGCCTTGCGCCGGGCACAGGCCGAGGGTCAGGGCATCGCGTTTCCCAATGATTTCAAGCCCGCACACCTTGCGCAGGCTTTGTACAGCGACCATGGCGAGCGCAGTGCCGAGGATCTGGCCGGCCAGGGCGCCGAGCGCCGGCCTGCCAAAGTAGCCGGCCGCATGATGCTCAAGCGGGTCATGGGCAAGGCCAGCTTTGCGACGCTGCAAGACAGCAGCGGCCGTATCCAGATCTATATCGCCCGCGACGACGTCGGCGAGGCCACCTACAACGCCTTCAAGCACTGGGATTTGGGGGACATTCTGGGGGTGGAGGGCCACCTCTTCAAAACCCGTACCGGCGAGTTGTCCATCCATGCCAGCAGCATCCGTCTGCTGACCAAGAGCCTGCGGCCCATGCCCGACAAGTTCCATGGCATCCATGACCAGGAAGTCAAGTACCGTCAGCGTTATGTCGATCTGATGACCGACGAGACCGCCCGCCGGCGCTTCGTTGCCCGCAGCAAGGCGGTCAGCGGCATTCGGGAATTCATGGTTCAGCATGGCTTTCTGGAGGTGGAAACACCCATGCTGCACCCCATCCCTGGCGGCGCCAACGCCCGGCCCTTCATCACCCACCACAACGCGCTTGAACAGGAAATGTTCCTGCGCATCGCCCCCGAGCTGTACCTCAAGCGACTGCTGGTCGGTGGGTTCGACCGGGTGTTCGAGATCAACCGCAACTTCCGCAACGAAGGCATCTCGGTGCGCCACAACCCCGAGTTCACCATGATGGAGTTCTATGCGGCCTACTGGAACTACCAGGACCTGATGGGCTTTACCGAGCAACTCATCCGGGATGCGGCCCTCAAGGCCGTAGGCACACTGGCGCTGAGCTACAACGGACGCCCGGTGGACCTGTCCAGGCCCTTTGCGCGCATGACCATCCGCGAGGCCATCTTCAACCATACCGAAGCCGGCGCCCATGTGGATGATCCGGCCTGGCTGGTCAGTGCCCTCAGGAAACTGGGGCTGAGCGAGGAAAAGGACAAACTTTCGACGCGCAGCCTGGCCAGCCTTCAGGTGCTGTACTTTGAGGAGACCGTGGAGCACCTGCTCTGGGAGCCCACCTTCATCATGGAACACCCGACCGAAATTTCACCCCTGGCCCGCGCCAACGATGCCCGCCCCGAGGTGACCGAACGCTTCGAGCTCTACATCACCGGGCGCGAATTCGGCAATGGATTTTCGGAGCTCAACGATGCCGAGGACCAGGCCGCCCGTTTCCACGCGCAGGTGGCCGCCAAGGACGATGGCGATGACGAAGCGATGTATTTTGACCATGACTTCGTGCGCGCACTTGAATACGGCATGCCCCCGGCCGGCGGCTGCGGCATCGGCATCGACCGCCTGATGATGTTGCTGACCGACAGCCCCAGCATCCGCGACGTGATCCTGTTTCCGGCATTGCGCCGCGAGCACGAGCCGACCTGAGCGGCCGGCAGGTCCGATCCCGAAGGTATTGTTGTCGGGACCGGGACGGCCAGCCCGATGTGCTGCTCAACCCTGACGATCGGGCAGGCGTGGTGTGTGCGATTGCACTTCGCGGGCTTCAACATCCACCACATCGCCCTGCGGCGGCGTTCCCGTACGCTGGCCGGCCGGAGCCTGGCTCCAGCGCATGCCGCCTTGTCGCATCTGTCGAAACTGCTGCCAGACCAACACCACCTGCGGCTTGCGGCCGGTGAGCAACCAGCGCAGCGTGGCATACACCATGTAGCCGCCAAGCGCGACCATCAGACCGGCCAGAAAGACCAGGCCTATCAGGCCCACGAAAATACGCACGATCCAATTCATCGGGTGTCCAGATATCAGGGCAGGCGGTCCAGGGCCTGCATGTAGTCACGGCTGCGCACCAGTTCATCCCAGGGGCGTGCCGGGCTGCGCGGTAGCAGGCCCAGGCGGCGCTCTTCGCTGGCTTCGTCGGGCTCCCAGTGGCCTTTGAGCTGGGCTTGGGCCAGTTCGTCGAGCACCGTATCGAGTTCTTCACCGCCGTTAACCACCGAGCGGTTGCACAGCAAGGCCAGGTCGCATCCGGCCTGCAAGGCGGTCAGCACCGCCTCGGTGGAGCTCAGCTCGCGCCCGGCGATCTGGCGGGCGGCCGCCATCGACAGGTCATCGGTGCAGACCACGCCGTCAAAACCCAGCCGGCCGCGCAGGATGTCCTGGATCCACCGCTCGGAAAAGCCTGCGGGCCGGTCATCGACCCGGCTGTAGATCACGTGCGCGGGCATCACGGCGGTGAGCACACTGCCCAGCCAGGTGTAAGGCAAGGCGTCGTCGGACAAAATGGCCTTGAGGCTGCGGCGGTCCACCGGCAGGGCTACATGAGAATCGGCCTTGACAGCACCATGACCCGGGAAGTGCTTGCCACAGTTGGCCATGCCCGCCTGCAGCAGGCCGTGCATCAGGCTGCGGGCCAGCAAAGTGACCATGCGCGGATCGCGAGCAAAGGCGCGGTCGCCTATGACACCGCTTCGGGAAACGCCGGGCCGTCCCAGGCTTCCCGAACCCCCTTGGGGAGCAGCCAGGGCCTGCCCTATCGTGGGGGCCTCATCCACATGATCAAGGTCCAGCACGGGGGTGAAGCTGAAATCCACCCCGCAGGCGCGCAACTCGCTGGCCAGCACAAAACCCGCCGAGGTGGCAGCTTCGCAAGCCTGCAAGGCGCCCGTGCCTGGCAGGTCCTTGACGTCCCGCATCCACATGTCGCCAAAGGCACGCATGGGCGGCAGATGAGTGAAGCCGTCGGTGCGAAAACGCTGTACCCGACCGCCTTCGTGGTCAACCGCGATCAACAGGTCGGGGCGCAGGCTTTTGACTTCAGCGCACAGTGCGGTCAGCTGCGCCCGGCTTTGCCAGTTGCGGCCAAACAGGATCAGGCCGCCCGTCAGCGGGTGCGCCAGGCGCCGGCGGTCCACCCCGGTCAGGGCCGTGCCGGCAATGTCTAGGATCAGGGGGGCATGCAGGCTCATGGGGCTGCGTTCAATGGGTGGGGGCTGGTTGGCACATCAAGTCTGCTCGCGGAGTCGGTCTCGACCACGCAGAAACTGGCGGCGTACTCGCTTTCATCGGTGACACTGATGTGCGAACGCAAACCCCGGGCCTCGAACCAGGTCTTGAGCTCGCCGTGCAACACGATGACCGGCTGGCCGCTGGGCAGCTTGGCGACTTCGCACAGCCGCCAGGTCATGGGCATGCGCATGCCCAGACCCACCGCCTTGCTGAAGGCTTCTTTGGCGGAAAAGCGGGTGGCCAGGTAACGCACGCCCCGCTCGGGCCAGCGGGCGCTGCGCGCCCGCCAGGTTGCCATCTCACCCTCGCAGAGCACTTTGGCGGCAAAACGCTCGCCGTGCCGCTCCAGGCTGGCACGGATGCGACGGATGTCGCAAATGTCGGTGCCGATGCCGTAGATCATTTTCCAAGGCAGGCCAGATAAGCGCGGACCGTGGCGGCATACCCCAGTTCCAGCGCATCGGCCACCAGTGCGTGTCCGATCGAAACCTCCTGCAAACCCGGCACCGCTTTGACGAAAGCCGGCAGGTTGTTGCGGTTGAGATCGTGTCCGGCATTCAGGCCCAGACCCACCGCCAGCGCTGCCTGGGCGGCGAGCACGTAACGCTGCAGCTGCGCTGCTTGCTCAGGGGTCCCCCATGCGGCAGCATAGGGCTCGGTGTAGAGTTCCACACGATCGGCACCTGCGGCACGGGCACCCGCCATTTGTGCCGGCTCTGGGTCCATGAACAGGCTCACACGCACGCCCAGGGCGCTGCACTCGGCGATCAAGGGACGCAAGCGTTCGGCGTCCTCAGGAAAGCTCCATCCATGGTCGCTGGTGAACTGGCCCTCGCTATCGGGCACAAAAGTCACCTGGTGCGGGCGAACGTCCCGCACATGCGCCATCAGGTTGTGAAACGGGTTGCCCTCGATATTGAACTCGCGATCGGGCCAGGCCTTCATGAGAGCAGCCAGTTCGGCAACATCGCTGGCACGGATATGGCGTTCGTCCGGCCGCGGGTGAATGGTGATGCCATGGGCGCCAGCCTGTAAACACAGCGTCGCAGCGCGGGCGACGCCTGGAATGCCCAGGTGACGCGAGTTGCGCAGCAAGGCGACCTTGTTGACATTGACGGACAGGGCCACCGGACGGGAGGCAGTATTCATAGGCTTTGGAGATCGAGCATCATCTGGCGGGTGCGCAGCGTTTCAACCCCGCAATGGTAATTGAGCAACTGGCGCAAGGGCCGTTGCAGCTGGGCCAGCACGCTGGAGCAGTCTTGCAGCAAGGCCACCAGGGGAACCGCCTGGTCAAGCGCCTGCTGTAATGTCAGCCAATGCGCTCCGGCCAGGGCATGGGGCTCCGAATCGGATACTTGTTGCAACCCTGCCTCGGGCAGCAGCGTGTAGCGCGCGTGAGGGATCAGCGGCTGCAGGCTCAGGGTCTGGATGTGCAGGGTCGGCAGCAGACCCAGCTCGCGCAAGAGCAGGAGCTCGAAAGCACGCAAGGCCCACTGCAAGGTGTCGGCATCGGCCCCCGCCAGCAGCCTGACAACGGCCGCATACACGTCGAACACCCCGGGGTGCGGATCGTCACGGGCCAGCAAGCGCATCAGCAACTCGTTGAGGTAATACCCCGACAGCAAGGCCTCTCCGGTGGGCATCACATGACCGCCGGCCCACTCTGCGGCCTTGAGGGCCCGCACATCGCCCTCGCCACCAAAGGCAATGGCCAAGGGTTGAAGGGGCAACAATATCGGGCGAAAGCTGGAGGTCGGTCGCTTCACCCCCTTGGCGGCCAGCACCACCCGTCCGTGATGGCGGGTGAACACCTCCAGAATCAGACTGCTCTCGCTCCAGTCATGGCGGTGCAGGACATAGGCGGGCTCGTCGGCAATGCGTCGGCTCGCCATGCTCACTCGTAGCCAAACGCACGCACACGCGCCTCGTCATCAGCCCAGCCCGAGCGGACCTTGACCCACAGCTCCAGGAACACCTTGGCATCCAGCAGTTTTTCCAGCTCTGTGCGCGATTCAGTGCCGATGCGCTTGAGCTTCTCGCCCTTGTCACCAATGACCATGGCCTTGTGCCCCTCGCGCTCGACCACCAGCGTGGCTGCGATGCGTAACATGCGGCTGGCTGTACGGCCTGGCTCCTCGTCAAACTTTTCAACCACCACGGTCGAGGTGTAAGGCAGCTCGTCACCGGTCAGACGAAACAGCTTTTCCCGGATGATCTCGCTGGCCAGGAATTTTTCGCTGCGGTCAGTGAGCTCGTCTTCCGGATACCACCAGCCCTGTTCAGGCAGGTATTTGGAGCACAGGCCAAGCAGGCGCTCGATATCCCTGGGCTGCTTGGCCGATAGGGGGACAAATTCGGCAAACGGATGGCGCTGCTGCATGTCACGCAGCCAGGGTGCGATCTCGGCACGTCGATGAACGGTGTCGAGCTTGTTGGCAATCAGGAGCACCGGAACGCCAGGCTTGAGCAGGGACAACACCTTGGCATCGGCCAGGGTGAAACTGCCCGCCTCGACCACAAACAGCACCAGGTCGACGTCTCCCACTGCACCCATGACGGTCTTGTTCAGGGACTTGTTGAGGGCGGTGCTGTGCCGGGTTTGAAAGCCAGGCGTGTCGACAAAAACAAACTGCGTTTCCCCCAGCGTACGGATGCCGGTGATGCGGTGCCGGGTGGTCTGAGCCTTGCGCGAGGTGATGCTGATCTTCTGTCCCACCAGGGCATTGAGAAGGGTGGACTTGCCCACATTGGGTTTGCCCACAATCGCAATCAATCCGCAGCGACGGCTGCCGGATGAACCCTCGACAAGGGCTGAATGTGCAGCGTTTGCGGTCTGCCCGGGCGGCAGGTCGGGGCGGGGCTGAACCGTCACACCGGCAATCTCGATCGGGCGCCGGCCGGCCCCCGGTGCAGGGAGATCAGACAGTGGCAGCGAAGGGCGTTGAGGCTGTCTCATGAAGGGTTCTTGAGAATGTCGAGCAGGGCCGCGGCTGCAGCTTGCTCGGCGGCCCGACGAGATGAGCCGCTGCCGCGGCCATACTGCCTGAGCTCGGACACTTCACAGGCCACCTCGAAGGTTTGCCGATGGGCCGCGCCGCTGGTGGCGATGACGGAATAGCGAGGCAATGCAATCTTGCGCCCCTGGAGCCACTCCTGCAGCTCGGTCTTGGCGTCCTTGGCAGCGGCCTGCATGTCGGGCCGGATTTCGAGCTGGCCAAACAAGCGCCTGACCAGCCCTTGGGCTGCGGCGTAGCCGCCATCCAGATACACCGCTCCGATCAGGGCCTCGAGGGCGTCAGCCAGGATCGAGGCGCGACGGGCGCCCCCAGATCGCAGTTCACCCTCACCCAGCCGTATGCAGGCCGACAGGCCCATGTCCAGTGCCAAATTGTGCAAGGTGTCCTGCTTGACCAGATTGGCACGCACCCGCGAAAGATCACCTTCCGGCAAGGTGCTCAGCTGTTCGAACAGGAAATGGGCCACGGCCAAATTGAGCACCGAATCCCCGAGGAATTCGAGGCGCTCATTGTGGTCGCTGCTGAAACTGCGGTGCGTGAGGGCCTGCTGCAGCAATCGGGCTTCGCTAAAGGAGTGGCCCAGGCGGATCTGCAAGGCAGCGAGAGCATCCGGTGTGGCCATATCAACAAAGGGGACGTTCAATCAAAACTGCCGATGCGCTTGAAATTGCTGAAATTCATCCAGACAAAAAACGCCTTGCCCACAATGTTTTGGTCGGGCACGAACCCCCAAAAGCGGGAATCTTCGGAATTGTCACGGTTGTCCCCCATCATGAAGTAGTGTCCGGCAGGCACAGTACATGTCAATGAGGTTTGACCATAGGTGCATTGGCGGGAGAACTCTGCCGACCGCATTCTCTGAGGGTCAATGTAACCATCGCGGACCTCATCGTTGATGATCTGATGGTTGCGCGTTTTGCCGTCCAGGGGCAGTTGTTCGGCGAAAAGTTTCTTGTAGCGGGTATCGCTGTCATCCAGGAAGTCAGGCAAGGGCTGTTTGACGGCGACCTGGCCATTGACGGTCAGCACCTTGTCTGCATAGGCGTAGCTGATGACATCGCCCGGTACGCCCACCACGCGCTTGATGTAGTCGATCGAGGGGTTCTGCGGGTAGCGAAACACCATCACGTCGCCACGCTGAACCGGCGTGCCTTCGGTCAGCTTGGTATTGGCCACCGGCAATCGGATGCCGTAATGGAACTTGTTGACCAAGATCAGATCCCCGATGTGCAATGTGGGGATCATGGAGCCCGAGGGAATCTTGAAGGGTTCCCACAAAAATGAGCGCAGCAGGAACACCACTGCAATGACCGGGAACAGCCCTGCGGTCCAGTCCAGCCACCACGGCTGGGCCAGCAGTTTTTCGCGCGCTGCGGCCGGATCGGTGTCCACCTGGGCGATGCCCAGACGCTCCAGCTCCCGGGTGCGGCCAGCCAATTGAGCGTCGAGGGCTTGCGCAGCCTTTTGCCGCTGAGGCAGGAAATAGAACCGCTCAGCCAGCCAGTACAGGCCGCTCACTGCAGTGGCGAGCAACAACAGCAAGGCAAAGTTGCCCTGCACCAGGCCCAAAAACCAGGCCAGGCCATACAAGCCAAACGCCCCCAGCACCAAGGCAGTCAATACAGGCATCACTCCTCCACTTGCAAAATGGCGAGGAAGGCCTCCTGGGGCACCTCGACCGAGCCGATCTGTTTCATGCGCTTTTTACCCGCTTTCTGCTTTTCAAGCAGTTTGCGCTTGCGGGTGATGTCACCACCGTAGCACTTGGCCAGCACGTTCTTGCGCAAGGCCTTGATGGTTTCACGGGCAATGATATTGGCGCCGATGGCAGCCTGGATGGCCACGTCGAACATCTGGCGGCTGATGATCTCGCGCATCTTGGCGGCCACGGCGCGGCCACGGTATTGCGACTGGCTGCGGTGCACGATGATGGACAGCGCATCGACCTTTTCGCCGTTGAGCAGGATGTCGACCTTGACCACATCGGAGGCCCGGTATTCCTTGAACTCGTAATCCATCGAGGCGTAGCCTCGGCTGACCGATTTGAGCTTGTCAAAAAAGTCCAGCACGATCTCTCCCAGGGGCAGATCGTAGGTGAGCATGACCTGCCGGCCGTGGTAGGCCATATTGATCTGTACACCCCTCTTTTGGTTGCACAGGGTCATCACCGGTCCGACATATTCCTGGGGCATGTACAGGTGGACGGTAACAATAGGTTCGCGAATTTCCTGAATTTTGCCCTGGTCGGGCATGCGCGAGGGATTTTCGACCATCAAGACCTCGCCATCGCCCTTGACGACCTGGTAGACCACGCTGGGGGCGGTGGTGATCAGGTCCTGGTCGAATTCCCGCTCCAGACGCTCCTGCACGATCTCCATGTGCAGCAGGCCCAGGAAACCGCATCGGAAACCAAACCCCAGAGCCTGCGAAACCTCGGGCTCGTACTGCAATGAAGCATCGTTGAGCTGCAACTTTTCGAGTGCATCGCGCAGCGCATCGTACTGGTTGGCTTCGGTCGGATACAGGCCAGCAAACACCTGCGGCTGGATTTCCTTGAAACCCGGCAAGGCCTGGGCGGCCGGTCCGAGGTTGTTGGGCAGTTTCTTTTCCAGGGTGATGGTATCGCCGACCTTGGCAGCCTTGAGTTCCTTGATGCCGGCAATGATGTAGCCCACCTCGCCGGCATGCAAACTGTCGCGCGGCTGGTTGGCCGGGGTGAACACCCCGAGACTGCCGGCTTCGTAGCAGGCACCGGTGGCCATGAGCTTGATGCGCTCGTTTTTGTGCAGGCGCCCATCGACCACCCGCACCAGCATCACCACCCCCACATAGCTGTCAAACCAGCTGTCAATGATCATGGCTCGCAGTGGCGCTTCTGGGTTGCCACGCGGGGCCGGCACCTTGGCCACGATCATTTCCAGAATCTCGTCGACCCCCATGCCGGTCTTGGCCGAGCAAGGGACCGCATGACTGGCGTCGATGCCGATCACGTCCTCGATTTCGGCCTTGGCGGTCTCGGGGTCGGCCTGCGGCAGGTCCATCTTGTTGAGCACCGGCAGCACTTCGACGCCCAGGTCCAGGGCGGTGTAGCAATTCGCCACCGTTTGCGCCTCCACGCCCTGGCTGGCATCGACCACCAGCAAGGCACCCTCGCAGGCCGACAAGGAGCGGCTGACCTCGTAAGAGAAGTCCACATGGCCAGGCGTGTCGATCAGGTTCAGGTTGTAGGTGATCCCGTCCTGCGCCTTGTATTGCAGTGCAGCAGTCTGCGCCTTGATGGTGATGCCGCGCTCCTTCTCGATATCCATCGAGTCGAGCACCTGGGCCTGCATGTCACGTTCGGCCAAGCCACCACAGCGCTGGATCAGTCGATCAGCCAGCGTTGATTTGCCGTGGTCGATGTGCGCAATGATCGAAAAGTTTCTGATGTGGTTCATCAATGAAGCTTTGCAAATGGTTGGAGATTCAGGATCTCCACAAGAAAAAAGGGCGCGTCATGCGGTGACGCGCCCTGAACCAACAATCTATGGCAACTGCGATAGTTGGG
>CAYMMK010000055.1:0-17132 GCA_964391575.1 uncultured Limnohabitans sp. | reverse complement strand
CTGCCTCCAACCACGTTGGCCATGCGCAGGCCACGGCAGTGCTTGCCCAGCTCGATGGCGTCGTGCGCCACCTGCTGGGCCAGTTCCCGCGTCGGGCACAGCACCAGCGCGCCGGGCACGGCGGCCTTGAAGTTGCGCGGATTGGTCGGGTCCTTCCGTCGGGCGCGCTTGGGCGGCTCCTCGCCACGGGCGATGGCGTCTGCACAGGCCTGGTCGTGTTCAGCCTTGGCCTGGGCTTCGGCGGCGGCCTGTTGCACGATCAAGGTGTGGAGCATGGGCAGCAAAAACGCGGCGGTTTTGCCGCTGCCAGTCTGGCTGGAGACCATCAGATCGTTGTAGCCATGGTGCGCCACATCGTCGGTCGGCAAGGCCAGCGGGATGGTGCGCGATTGCACGGCGGTGGGCTGGGTGTAGCCCAGGTCGGCCACCGCCTTGACCAACTCGTCCGCCAGACCCAGCTCAATGAAGCCATTGGGTTCGTCGGCGCGCGTCGTTTCGGGCATGTCGTTCAAAAGGTCTTGCGCAAGCGCCAACTCGGCCTGCAGGTCGTTTACTGAATCAGTCATGAATCACTCGCACGGCACTGCAGCAGGCAGCCGCAGGCACCGTCAGGTTGAAAAGGACATCAACCTTCAAACGGTGCTCGCCAGGACCACGGAACAGGGGTTCCGCTTTCAGGGGAGTGGCCCGATTTCAGACCGGGGTCTGGGCCAAGGCATGAGGGGAGATGCAAGAACGTCACCATCGGGGCGACGATGAATGGATTATGGCATGGATTGGCGTCGTGTGCGGGTGTCCCTTCGAATCACAGCCGGATGAAATGTTCTCGGTAGTGGGCCAGTTCATCGATCGACTCGTGCACATCGGCCAAAGCGGTGTGGCGTTGCTGCTTTTTGAAAGCTGCGTAGACCTCGGGCTTCCAGCGACGAGACAACTCCTTGAGGGTGCTGACATCGAGATTGCGGTAGTGAAGAAAGGCCTCTAGCCGGGGCATGTACCTGACCAGAAAGCGGCGATCCTGGCTGATGGTGTTGCCACACAGTGGGGATACGTTCTTGGGGACAAATTGCTTGAGGAATGCCAGGATTTGCTCTTCGGCCTGTGCCTCGGTGGTGGTGGAGGCCTTGACCTTGTCGATCAGGCCGCTTTTGCCGTGTGTGCCCTTGTTCCAGGCGTCCATCTTGTCCAGCTGCTCCTGGCTTTGGTGGATCACCAGTACCGGACCTTCGATGCGGGGGGTCAGGTGCGGGCCGGTCACGATGACCGCAATTTCCAGCAACCGCTCCTTTTCGGGGTCCAGTCCGGTCATTTCGCAGTCCATCCAGACGAGGTTCTGGTCCGATTTGGCCAGGGTGGGAAGGGCAGTATTGAGTTCCGACATTTGTCAATTGTCGCCGATCGATCTCCCTGCGCAGCGCAATCACGTCCGCTGCAAGGGGACGGGCGGTGCCAAGCCCATGGCAGAGCCTGGATGCCTACAATCCGCGCATGAACCCGTCTTTCACATTGACTCTGCTGCTGGCCATCGGCCTGCTGGCGCATGTGGCGCTCAAGCTTTGGCTCAACGCCCGACAGGTGCGGCATGTGGCAGCGCACCGCGATACCGTGCCCCAGGCCTATGCCCGGACCTTTTCGCTGACCGACCACCGCAAAGCTGCCGATTACACCTTGGCCAAAGCACGACTGTCCCAATGGGACATCGTCCTTGATGCAGCGATGCTTTTGGGTTGGACCCTGCTGGGTGGGCTCGACGCCCTCAACCAGTGGCTGCTGCAATGGATGCAGCCGGGACTGCATCAGCAGCTGGCGCTGGTGGTGGGGTTCGTCTTGATCGGGGGGGTGATTGGTTTGCCGCTCTCGCTCGTCCAGACTTTTGGTGTGGAGCAGCGCTTTGGCTTCAACAAAACCACCCCTGGCCTGTGGCTGAGCGATCTGTTCAAGGGTCTCCTGCTTGGCGCGGTGCTGGGCTTGCCCCTGCTGGCCCTGGTGCTGTGGCTGATGGATATGGGGGGCTCGTTGTGGTGGCTCTGGGCCTGGGGAGCGCTGGTTGTCTGGCAGTTGTTCCTGATGGCCATAGCGCCCAATGTCATCATGCCGCTGTTCAACAAGTTCACCCCGCTCGAAGATGAATCGCTCAAGGAACGCGTCTTGACCCTCATGCAGCGCGCCGGGTTTCAGGCCCGTGGTTTTTTTGTCATGGATGGCAGCCGCAGGTCGGCACACTCCAATGCATTTTTCACCGGTTTTGGTGCCAGCAAGCGGGTGGTTTTTTTCGACACCCTGCTGCAGCAGCTCAGCCCGGCCGAGATGGAGGCAGTGCTGGCCCATGAGCTCGGGCATTTCAAGCACCGGCACATCTTGAAGATGATGGCGGTGAGTTTTGCCATTACGCTGGGGGGCCTGGCCCTGCTGGGCTGGCTGGCGCAGCAGGCCTGGTTTTATACCGGGTTGGGGGTCTTGCCGAACATGAGTGGCAGCAACAGTGCCCTGGCCCTGGTGCTGTTCATGGCCGTGGTGCCTGTTTTCAGCTTCTTTCTGGCACCGCTGTCTTCCTGGCGCTCGCGTGTGCAGGAGTTCGAGGCCGATGCCTACGCGATCTCGCAGGCCCCAGCTGCCGATCTGGCCTCGGCCCTGCTCAAGCTCTACCAGGACAATGCTTCCACCCTGACACCCGATCCGCTGTTTGTGAAGTTCTACTATTCGCATCCGCCGGCCAGCGAGCGCCTGGCGCGCATGCTTCAAGCCCCTGGAGCCGTCTGAGATGCGAGCCCTGCAAGCCACCGAGGTGGTCTCGGCCCTGGTGCATCTGCCGGGCTGGCGCCTGCATGGGCAAGACGAGCAGGTGGCGATCGAAAAGGAGTGGCGCTTTCCAAGCCATGCGCAGGCCATGCTGTTTGTCAACCGTCTGGCCTGGCTGGCCGAAACGCTGGATCACCATCCGGAACTGGTCGTCTGTCACACCCATTGCGTGGTGCGGTGGCGCACCCACGATGTCAAGGGTCTGAGCGAGCTCGACTTCGAGGCGGCGCGGCGCACCGAGTCCCTGTCAACTGCGCCCCGATGAACCGTACCCCGGATCCTGGCCAAACACTCAGGCCAATGGCCCGGGTGGTTGGCGCCTTCGGGCGGCATTGCCTGATCGAGTCCGCGGATGGGCGGCGACTGATCGCCCATCCGCGGGGCAAGAAAAACCAGGCTGTGGTGGGCGATCTGGTGGTGTGGACGCCGACGGGCGATGAGGCCTTGATTGAATCCATCGCTTCGCGGCGCAATCTGTTTTACCGGCAGGATGAAGTTCGCACCAAATCCTTTGCCGCCAACCTCGATCGGATACTGATCCTGATTGCGGCAGAACCCGAATTTTCAGAAAGCCAGCTCACCCGTGCCCTGGTAGCTGCAGAAGCCCAGTCCATCACCCCGGTCATTGCCCTGAACAAGCGCGACCTTGCCGGGGCTTTCGGTCAGGCCTGGGAGCGTCTGGCTCCCTACCGTGCCATGGGCTATGAAGTGCTGCCACTGTCGCTGTCGCCCCGCAGCCCGCTGCAGGATGATGGCGCCCCTGCGCTGGTGACCGCACTGCGGGGTCACCACACCCTGGTTCTGGGGCCGTCGGGCAGCGGCAAGAGCAGCCTGATCAACCGGCTGGTGCCAGAGGCCCGTGCCGAGACCGGGGAAATTTCCCAGGCCCTGCAATCAGGCAGGCACACCACCACCAGCACCCGTTGGTATTGGGTGCAGGCTCTCGATCACGGACAAGAGCGTGGTGCACTGATCGACTCGCCGGGCTTTCAGGAGTTTGGTCTGCAGCACATCGAGGCGGCGCAACTGGCCGGATGCATGCCGGATTTGCGTGCTTTCCTGGGGCAGTGCAGGTTCTACAACTGCACCCATCTGCATGAACCCGGTTGCGCGGTTTTGGCGCATGTGGGCGGGTCCGCAGCCCAAGCTCCAGCCTGCATCAGCGAAAGACGCCACCGGA
The DNA here is from genome assembly GCA_964391575.1 of uncultured Limnohabitans sp. Lineage (GTDB taxonomy): Bacteria > Pseudomonadota > Gammaproteobacteria > Burkholderiales > Burkholderiaceae_C > Limnohabitans_A. The sequence continues at coordinate 13,153 of CAYMMK010000055.1, read as the reverse complement.
TCTATGCTCAGTTGTTCGAGGAGCTGGGTCACAAGCGATGGTGATCAGCCCAGCAGGTTGGCCATGGTGAGCAAGGCCACCAGCACCAGCCACAGAACCACGGTGCGCCAGACCAGGCCCACGACCTGGGCAAAGTGGGCGAGCTCGGGGGTGCGGCCAGGCGTGGTCTCGGTGGCCTGGGCGCCTGCGGGCTGAGTTTCGGACATCACGTCCACTTCGGGGGTGTGCAAGGCTGCACCGCCCAGCCGGATGTCGATCGCACCGGCTGTCGCCGCCAGGATCACGCCATCATTGTCGTCGGGAAACTGCTGGGCATGGTGCCTCCAGCCATCCATCGCATCTTCGAATCGCCCCACCACCGCAAAGGCCAGCGCCGTGGCGCGGGCCGGCAACCAGTCCAGAAATCGCCAGGCGCGTTGGGCCACACTGGCCAGCACGGGGCTGATCCCTGGATCGTACAGCGGACTCTGGGGCCACTGGCGCTGGATCTTCCCAGCCAGTGCATAAACAACGGCACCGCCAGGTCCGAGCCCGATCACCGACATCAGTGCAAACCACATCAAGACGCCGAACACATGCCGGTGGGCCGCCAGCACCGAGTGCTCGATCACATGGCGCACGATTTCACTGCGCGGGATCTGGCCCACCTGAACGTTTTGCCAAGTGGCCAGCAACTGCCGGGCCTTGTCCTCATCACCCGCCTCCAGGGCGTCGCGGATGGCGGTGAAGTGATGGCTGAACTGCCGGAATCCCAGCGTTGCATACAGCACCGCCACATGCCAGGCCAGCATGGCTGGCCAGCCAATCGCCAGTCCCAGCAGCCACTCCACGAGCAAGATCGCCAAGGCCGGGATGCCCACCAGCAAGCTCCAGGTGACCCAGGCCTGACGTCGTTCACCGGCATCAAAGGTCCGGGTGGTCCAGTCCATCCAGGCGGCGGTGATGTGCTCCAGGCGGTTGCCGGCCTTCAGGGGGCGGGCCTGTTCAATCAGCAAGGCCAGCAAAATGGAAAAAAAGCTCATGGTGAAGTCTCTGGCAGTGGTGAGCTCAGGAAACGGTAGAAATTCCGGAGCATGCCTGCAGTGGCGCCCCAGATGAACCGCTCGATGTCCTGCTGCGAGCCGTCTTTGTTCTGGCGTTGCTCGACATAGGTCATGGAGTACCAATGGCGATGCTGCCCCTGCCACTCGAAGGCGTGCCAGCGATGATGGGCAGGATTCATCAGGAATTGCAGGGGCACCTCGAACACATCGGCCACTTCATCCGGGTTGGGTCTGATCACGCATCGCGCATCGACCAGTCCCACCACCGGGGTGACCGTAAAGGCCGTTGCGGTGACATACCTGGGCAGCTCGCCAATGATTTTCACATAGGCAGGGTCAAGGCCAATCTCTTCCCTGGCCTCACGAAGCGCCGCCTGTCGGGCATCTGTGTCTGAAGGATCGACCTTGCCACCAGGAAAGGCGATCTGTCCGGAGTGGGTGGACAGGTGGTTCGCGCGCTGGGTCAGAAGCACCGAGGGCATGCCTTGAGAACCCCCGCGCAGCACCAGGGGCACCAGCACGGCTGCCTGAGCGGGTGTGCGATCGCCCAGGCGGGATTCCTGTCGGACCTCGGGCTGCCAATCGTGGGCGCAAGCGAAGCGATCCGCAATGGCCCACGGCAGCAGGTGACGGACCGGTACGGCGGACAGCGCAGGGTCGCTGCGCTGGGCGGGCACCGTTCGTGGATCGAAACTGGGCAATGCACTCACGGGGCTCATTTATACCTGCAAGTGTTCGCCTGTGACGGGCTCAGTCCCCGAGGCCCGGGGCGCAGGAGACCGGGCAGTCCAGTTGGATCAGACGATGACTGGACGCTGAATCTTCAGGCAGGGCCAGGGCACTGAGTTTGCCCCCCCAGACGCAACCCGTATCGAGGGAGAGCACATCCTCGCGTCCCAGCCATCCCAGGGTGGACCAGTGACCAAATGCCACCGTCTGGTGGGCCGTACGCCGGCCCGGCACATCAAACCAAGGCATGAAGCCCGCTGGAGCGCGGTCTGCCCCTTGCTTGGTTCTGAATTCCATTTCACCCGCAGCACTGCAAAAGCGCAGCCGCGTGAGCGCGTTGACGATCACTCGCAAGCGCGGCCAACCTGCCAGACCCTCGGACCATAAGGCCGGTACGTTGCCATACATCTGCTCGAGCAATGCCGGACCCTCTGAGGACTGCAAGACCAGCGCCACCTCGCCGGCCAGACGCAAGGTATCGTCCGAAGTCCAGGATGGCAGGACACCGGCATGCACCATCAGCACCCCATGGGCCTGCCGGGCCAGGGGCTGACGCCGCAGCCAGGCCAGTAAATCCGGGCCGTCAGGTGCATGGCACAGTGCTTGAAGGGTGTCCTGGGCGCGGGCCGGGCGCAACCCCATGCCGACGGCCAGTGCATGCAGGTCATGGTTGCCCAGCAACACCAGCGCAGCGCCCTCCAGCGCACGCAGTCTGCGCAGCACGCCGGCCGAATCGGGCCCCCGGTTGACCAGATCCCCCAGGACATAGAGCCGGTCGCGGCTGGGTGAGAAGGACAGGTGCCCAAGCATGCGTTCGAGTGCCTCACTGCACCCTTGCAAATCTCCAAGCAGGTAATTGGCCATCCACACCTCCAGCCGGCATTGTCCGTCCAAAGCGTGCCCACAAGCCGCCCGACGCGCCGACTTGGCACAATCAGGGTATGGAACTGATCCTGATCGTGTTTTTGACCCTGCTCAACGGGGTGTTTGCCATGTCGGAAATGGCACTGGCCTCGGTGCGCAAGGCCCGTCTGGCGGCCTTGCAGGAGGCTGGGGACAAGGGCGCGGCGTCGGCCATGCGACTGCTCGAGGAACCGACCCGTTTTCTGTCAACCGTCCAGGTGGGCATCACCTCGATCGGGGTGCTCAACGGCATTGTGGGTGAAGCCGCTTTCAGTGCCGGCGTGGCCCAGCAACTCGTGTCCTGGGGCATGGGCGCACCGGCCGCCAGCATCACCGCAACTGCGGTGGTGGTGACCGTGATCACTTTCATCACCATCATTTTTGGCGAACTGGTGCCCAAGCGCATTGGCCAGCTTTATCCTGAACGGGTAGCCCGATTGGTTGCACGGCCGATGACCGCCTTGTCGCGTGTGGCAGGTCCCTTTGTCCGTCTGCTCTCGCTGTCCACCCAGGGCGTACTCAGGCTGTTGCGCATCAACAGCAAGGGCAACGATACCGTGACCGAAGAAGAAATCACCGCCAGCCTGGAGGAGGGAGTGGATGCCGGTCTGATCGAGGCCCATGAACACCAGATGGTCCGCAATGTGTTCCATCTCGATGACCGTCCACTGACCTCCCTGATGACGCCACGCAGCGACATTCAGTGGCTGCAGGCGAGCTTCCATGCCGCCGAGGCACTGGCTTTCATCAACCAGGATGACCCGCAGGACAGCCATTCCTGGTATCCGGTGTGCAAGGAGGGGCTGGCGCATGTGGTGGGTCTGATCAGCACGGCCCGGCTGCTGTCTCTGGCGGCCGCCGGCGAAATGTCGCCCCTTGAATCCCATGCGCAACCTGCCCTGTTCGTCCCGGAAACCCGCTCTGCCATGGAGTTGCTCGAGCAGTTGCGAGACCATTCGTCACGGATGCTGCTGGTGGTCGATGAATACGGCGAAGTGCAGGGGCTGATCACGCCGCGGGATCTGCTGGAGGCCATCACCGGCGAACTCAAACCGGACACGCCGCTTGATGCCTGGGCCACGCCCGAAGCCGGTGGTCGCTGGATGCTCGACGGGATGATGCCGGTCAACGAGCTCAAGGCGCGCCTGGGCATTCGGGAGTTGCCCGATGAGGATCGCGGTCGCTACAACACGGTAGCCGGGCTGGTGCTCTACGGGCTGGGTGAGCTGCCCCGGCCGGGCGCTGTGTTCCGGGTCGAAGGCTGGTCTTTCGAGGTGCTGTCTATGGAGGGACGTCGTATCGATCAGGTCCGGGCCACGCCAATGTTTCCACCGCGATGATGATTTGCGGTCTCTCAAGCGCCGGAAAGCTGCCCGACGGTACAAATGCTTATAAAATAGACAACAATGATTGCCCCAGCAAAAACCATGACTCCCATCGATGGGATTGACCATCTCCAGGGCTGGTATCTGGCCTACACCAAGCCGCGCCAGGAGGAGGTGGCCCGGATCAATCTCGAACAACAGAAGTTTCATGTTTATCTACCACTGTTCAAAAAACTCGGTAGCAACGAACAGGGAGCTTTTGCGGTTTATGAGCCGATGTTTCCGCGCTACATTTTTTTTCGACCCTCCCATGCTGAGCAAAGCATCACGACGGTTCGTTCGACCCGGGGAGTGACTTCACTGGTTCGATTTGGTTTCGAGCCGGCTGTGATGGCTGAAGAGTTGCTGCAGGTGGTGCGAGACCTTGAGCAATCGCGATCGCTGACCACACTTGAAGAGCTCAGCGGATTGCGGGCAGGTCAGAAAGTCCGTCTTCGCCACTCAGCCCTCAGTGGCCTGGAGGGACTGGTCAGCCAGGTCTCGGGCAAGCGGGTGGCGGTACTTCTGGAAATTCTGGGACGGCCCACTGAGGTGCAGCTCGAGCACCACCAGCTTGAACCGGTCCAGCACTGAAATCCCTACAATCTGGGGCCCCACCGGAACCCTGTCTTGTCCTCCAGCCTGCCCACCAGTCTGCCCGCGCACGTGGCCATCATCATGGATGGCAACCGCCGCTGGGCCAAACGGCGTTTCATGCCTGCAGGGCTGGGCCATGCAGCCGGCGCCAAAAGGGTGCGCGACGTGGTGCGTGCCTGTGCCGAGTCCGGGGTCAAGTACCTCAGTCTGTTCGCCTTCAGCACCGAAAACTGGAAGCGTCCCGAAGATGAGGTCAGTGCCCTCATGAATCTGTTCATGACCTACCTGCAAAAAGAGGTGGACGCCATGAATGCCAATGGGGTGCGGCTCAAGGTGGTGGGAGACCGCAGCCGGTTTTCTGCACCGCTGCAGCGGCTGATCGAGGCGGCTGAAAGCGACACGGCGGCCAACGACACCATCACACTGACGGTGTGCGCCAATTACGGCGGGCGCTGGGACATGCTGCAGGCTGTTCGTGCCTGGCAGGCGCAAAACCCGGACAGCAACCTGCAGCAACTCGATGAGCAGGCCCTGGCTCGCCATCTGAGCACCGCCTACGCGCCCGAGGTGGATCTGCTGATCCGCACCGGCGGAGAATACCGGGTCAGCAATTTCATGCTCTGGCAGGCGGCCTATGCCGAGATTTTCTACACCGATCTGCTGTGGCCTGATTTCGATGCCGACACCCTGCGGCAGGCGCTGTCCTGGTTCGCGACCCGGGACCGCCGATTCGGCTCTTCGGCCCCTCTGTAAGACGACGGGTCCCTCAGGCCTGTGACCGGTCAGCCGTGCCGGGCAGGCGCAACAACCACAGCCACAGCAGCAGGTGTCCGGCAGCGGCACCATATCCCAGCCATTGCAGGTGCAACTGGGACGAGCCGATCGGCCAGAGTACCAGCAGGGCCATCAATGTGTTCAGGGCGATATTGCTCCAGGACCAGGCGCTTGCGCGCTGGCACTGGAAGGGGCGGTGTGCCAGCGTCGCCAACAGTGTGGCCCCCGTCTGCCAGGCCAGCACCGGCCCCAACAGATGACGCAACCCTTCCCAGCCCGGACCGATCTGGCCAGTGACGTCGGCCAGCGCCACCGCACCGCCAATCAGGGCCAGCAGAAGACACGCCAGCGCAGCCGCGCGTTGTGCTGCGCCCGTGCCCTCCACAGTCCGGGCCAGCGCCACCTGGGACCAGGCCGAGTGCACCAGCGCCGGTACGAAGCCCGTCAGCCGAAGCAGGAGCAGCAAGTGCCCCGCCGCTGCGTTGCCGTGCTGGGCCTGCCAGCTCACGGCCACAAGGGTGACCACACCCACATCGCTGAAGGTGTGCAGGGACCTGAGCCAGAGCGGCCGGGGATCTGCCGTCGGGTCTGCGCAGGAAGACCTGTTGTCGCGCGCAATTTGCGCCAGCCCATCGTTGTGGGTCCATGCGGGTAACAACCACAGTGCGCCAACAGCAAAACCCAGGGTGGCACTGGCCAGCAGGAGCACGGCGCCGGGTTGCGGTAGCACCAACCAGGCCAGCGCTGCCACCAACACCCCCAGCAGGGCCGGGGTCATCCGCACCCAAGCCAGCGCCGCATCACTTCGACTGCGCAGCACCAGGCTCTGGGCCAATTGCCAGGACAACTGACAGCCGCTCATCAGTACCAGCCAGACACACGCGGTCAGCAACAAGGCCTGATCGGCAGAACCCCGAGAGGACCACCACAGCCCGATGAGCATCAAGGGCGACAGGCACAGCCAGCGCGCCATGCTGGCCCGCCAGGCCTGACGCGCCGCCTGTGCCGGGGGCTGACTGCGTTCGGCCAAAAGGCTGACCGGGCTTTGGGACAAAGCCAGTGTGGCCCAGAAAAAAGCCACCTGACTGATGACCGAAAACGTGCCCACTGCCTCGGCTGCAAAGCCCCTGAGCAGGAACACCGCAAACACGGCCTGGGCCGCCAACGCCACCAGACTGCCCAGTGCAGCCGGTCGGCTGGCCATGGGCAGTCCGACACCGAATGCGTTCTTCATGCCAGCTCCAGTCTGCGCCAGAGGGGCATGTCCTGCAGGCATTGCTCCCAGGTCAGTCCTTGCCAGCAGGTGCGCTGTGCATCCAGCCCCGGCCAGCGCAGGGACAGTGCCTGCCAGCTCGAGGCGCTGAGCAGATCGTCGACCAACAGCAGTCGCTGCGGATGGGCGTGGGCGTAGCGTTCGATCCAGGGATAGGGATTGCTGATCACTGGCAGCCCCACCGCCATGTACTCGAGCACCTTGGTGGATGTCTGCTGGGTCAAAGGTAATCGCGCAGGCATCAGGTTCAGACCGGCACGAGCGCGCAGCAATTGGGCTGGCACCTGCTCCTGCGGGACCGGGCCATAGGCCAGCAGGCCGGGCCGACCTGCCAGTTGCGACAGCAGGGCCTCAGGGGCCTGACCGACCAGCAGCAGGCGCAGGCCGGCGTCCAGCAGGGCGTGCAGAACCGGGACAAATTCGAGCAGGCGACGCATCTCACCGAGATACACCAAGTCGACATCGGGCTCGTGCTCGCGTCGGGCCCGCAAAAAATGGCCGGGGACCGCCATGTCCCGCAGGCTCCAGGCCACGTCATCGTCAAAACCCATGCGCTGTCGGACCCATTCGCTCTGAAAGACACGGTGGTCGGGTCGGGGATGCAGCCAGCGCTTGAACATGTCCTTGGTCGCTGGCCAGTGCCCGACGCTGGCCGAGGCGTATTCATGCACCTGCAGGCTGCGGTGCAGGCGCTGGCTGTGCGCACGGTCGACGCGGCCGCACATCCACCACACCACATCGGCCTGCTCGGGCACCGTGTCCGGGCGGGTATGGACATGGCTGGTGTGGCCCAGTCGCGCAAGATGGGCCGCATAGGCTTGCAATTCTGGCAGATAGGCATGCCCTGCATGCACAAAATGGACCTGTTTCATGGTCCTCCCGGCCGGAATTCGGAAACCAGGCATTGCAGCAAACCTTGCCACTGCTGTGCAAACCGGGCCGGATCATGGGCCAGCGCCCGCGCATGGGCTCGCCGGCACCGGTCCATCGGAGGGGTTCGCAGTGTCCGCTCGACAACCTCGGCCAGGGCCTGGGCACTGTCATCACGGGCTGTCCAGTCCTGGGCCTCGGGCCCCAGCAATTCCTGCATGGCCGGCAAGGGCGTGCTCACACAGGCGACACCGGCAGCCAGCGACTCGAGAGCCACCATGGGATAGCCCTCAAAGGCCGAGCAGACCAGCGTCAGGTCCCAGGACCCATACAGAGGGCTGTCAGCCGGCAAGGCGCCCGCAAAGCGCAAGCGCCCCTGTGCAATCAGTTCAGCCCCGGCCCGTTGCAGATCCGGCATCAGGGGCCCATCACCGACGATGGTCAAGTGGTAACTGGTCGGCAACAGCTGCAGCGTCTGCAACAACATGCCGGGCCTTTTTTCTGCCGACAGGCGACCGACAAAGCCCAGTCGCAGCCCCCCCTCGGCCGCCGACGACGGCAGGCTGGGCACCGGGGCCGGGTTGTGAACAACTTCGACAGGAAGATCGTCCGCCGACAACCAGTCCTGCAGGCTGCGGCGGGTGTTGTGAGACACACAGACCCTCATGGTGGCTCGCCGGTAGACCCACTGCAGCCAGCGGTGCTTGAGGCCGAACGGACGCACACTGCCGAGCACGTCCTGCAAGGGCCCATGCACCCAAACCACACTCGGACGTCGCATGGCGAGGCCTGTCAGGACGGCGACGTAGGCTGGCAGGAAATTGTTGGAGGCGAGCAGCACATCGGCCTGACGGGCCCTGCGCCACAGACTGCCCCATGTTGCTTTCGGTCCCCGCAGCGGCAGGCACTCCACCGACCAGCCTTGTGCGCCGAGGGCTTCGGTCAATTGTCGGCTGACGGTGTGGATTCCGCCGTAGCCCTGTTCCTCGGTGACGAATAACAGCCGTGGCATGGGGTCAGCGGGCACCCTGGCCGGTTAGCACGATCCGCACCGTGCGCAGTGCAATCAGCAAATCCATCGCCAGGCTGTAATGGTTGACGTAATAAAGGTCGTGGCTGAGCTTGACCCGGGTTTCCTCCTCGCTGGCCGCGTAGCCCTGCTGCACCTGGGCCCATCCGGTCAAGCCGGGGCGCACCAGATGACGGTACGGGTAACTCGGAATGTCGCGGGCGAAACTCTCGACCAACCGAGTCTGCTCAGGCCGGGGTCCGATCAGGCTCATGTCGCCGCGCAACACATTGACCAATTGCGGGATTTCATCCAATCGGGTCTTGCGAAGCCAGCGACCCAAGCGGGTGATGCGAGGGTCATTGGCCTGCGCAAAGGCCGCGCTGACACCCTCTCGGGCATGCATGGTCCGAAATTTCCAGATGCGAAATGGTTGCCCGTGTTGGCCGGTCCGCCATTGGCTGAAGAGGGCGGGGCCGGCAGAGTCCAGCCGGACTGCCAGCCCGACACACAGGCCCAGCGCAAGCCACAGCGGCATAAGGGTCAGGACCAGGGCGACATCAAGCACCCGCTTGAAAAGATCATAGGCCGGGTGGCTGTCCGGTTGCCAAAGGGTCTGGCTCAATCGACTCTCAGGCATCCGACCCGAGAGGGCTTCAGTGAGATCCGCCGTGGCGTACAGACGGACATGCCGCAGTTTGAGCAGGGTCAGGGTGTCCAGGTCCTCTGAGGCCAGCGAATCTTCACGCGTATCGGGCAGCAAGACCACGCCATCGATAGCCAGGCTGGACGGAATATCCCCAGGCTGGCGCCAGTGTCCGGGCCAGAAAAGCCAGCGCAACAAGCGTCCCTGGTCGGCCGCACCCAGCGTCTCGAGCTCATGCTGTACCCGCTGCGGCACAACCGGCTGCAACACCAGCAGGCGCAAGGGCCGGTGACGCCAGAAATTGCGCTCGGCCAGCCAGAACCACAACCAGGTCAGCAGACCGCACAGCAGCACCGCGCCGCGAGAATAGGGCTGCTGCAGCAAGGCAAAGCCCAGGGGTGTGAGCACAAAGGGCAGGGCGATGGTCACGGCCAGCAAGCTGCTGCGTTCGGCCGCCGGCAGGGGAGCTGCGCCGTAGATCAGCCGTGCCGCCACCGCATAAGGCAGCACACAGGCCAGAACCGTGCGACCGAAATCATGGGTGACCCAGCCTGCGACTTGCATCCAGACGCTCAGCGCATAGGCCAGGGCCATCATGCACAGCCCCAGCAGGCTCCAGCCCAGGTGACCCTGTTGCCAGCGGTTATGCCCGGACCCGAGGTGAGCAGCGCGAGGCCCCCGGCGGGTCATGGGCCAGCGTGCTGTCGCCTGCAGACAGGCCTCCTGGTAGACCTGAAGCACTTCGCTGGCCATGCGGGAGGGCTGGAAGCGGGCTTCATAGCGAGCACGAGCAGCCGCACCCAGACGCTCACGCAGGGCTGCGTCTTGCAGCAAGCGTGACAGCGCTGCTGCCACGCTGTCAGGGGTGTTGTCCACCAGCAGGCCGTTGTTCTCGTGCTCGATCAACTCTTCAATGCCCGGCAGGCGGCTGGCCAGTATTGGCAGCCCGGCCCGCATGGCCTCGATCACCGAGATGGGCAGACCCTCATGGTCAGACAGCAGTACAAACACCTGGTGTTGGGCCAGCTCCGTGGCCACTTGCTCCACATCACCAGCGAGCGTGACATGACCGAGCTGCGCATGCCGCACCTGAAGCTCAAGCTGTGGCATCAGCGGCCCTGCACCCAGCAGCCGCGTGGCTGGCTGGATTCCTTGTGACTGCAACAGGGTCAGGGCCTGCAGCAAGACATCATGGCGCTTGGGCGCAGCCATCCGGGCCACCATCACCACCCTCGCCGGGCTGCGTCCAGGCTGCGCACGTTCCGGGCAGTCGGCCAGGGCATTGGGGATCACGTCGACACGCTCGGTCAACAGTGGCAAACGACCCGACAAGGCCAATTCATGCGAGGAAACACAAATCATGCGTGTGGTCCAGGCCGCGAGCAAGGCCTCTGCCCACCAGGCGTACAGGCGCTGCAGCCGGGGGGCCTGGGGCTTGAATCCGAATCCATGGACGGTGTAGATCACCGGGGTCTGGCTGAGTTTGCCCGCGATGCGGGCCACCACCCCGGCCACGGCACTGTGTGCATGCAGCACATCGGGTCGATGGACGCGGATCAGCCGCAACAGGTCGCGCACAGCCGCCAGCAAATACCAGGGACGCAAGGAATTGCCCAGGCCAGGCACGGCCTCGACTGCAATGCCCAGGGAGCCCAGGGATCGGCCCAGCGGGGTGTTCGGACCTTCCTGGCCGATGGCTGCAGAAAAACGGACCTCGCCCAGCAGGGCGCGGCACAGTTCCAGCACATGGGTTTGGGCGCCGCCGGCCTCGCCTTTGGTGATGACTTGCATCACATGTATGCCAGTGGGGTTCAATTCGCGCTTCGCTGCAGTCCGGAAAGCGGTCATTGTATGCAGCCGGGGGCTGGTACAAGGTCTTGGGCATTCACCCAAGCCTGTTGTCCGGGGTGGCTGGCTTGTGGACGGCTGACCGCCCGGGTTGAGCCCTCTGGGAATAGCCTTTTCAGCGCAACAAATCCAGCAGCGTGCGAGCCACCACCTGGGTGGCCCGGCGCAGGTCTTGCAGCTGCACATGCTCGTCCGAACGCTTGGCGTTGGACTCGCGCACGGTGCGGGGGCCTGCGCCGTAGATCACGCCAGGTATGCCGCGCTCGACATACAGGCGCACGTCGGTGTAGAGCGGCGTGCCGACGGCCGCAATGGGCTCGCCAAAGACCTCGCCGCCGTGCTTCTGGATGGCATCGACCAGGGGCTGGTTGCCGGACAGCGGCTTCATGGCGTTGGCCAGCAGCATGCGGCGCACGTCCACCTTGAGCAGCCTGCCGCCGCGTGGCGGGTTGAAGGTGTTGGCGGCGTCATCGATGGTCTTGCGGATTGCGTCTTCGACTTCGGCCGGGTTTTCTTCGGGGATCATGCGACGGTCGAGCTTGAAGATGACCTTGCCAGGCACCACATTGGTGTTGGTGCCGCCTTCGATGCGGCCCACATTCAGGTAGGGGTGGGTGATGCCCTCGACCTGGGAGGTGATCTTTTTGTAGCCGGTGTTGAGCGCGTGCAAGGCGTTGAGGATGTGCACCGCGCCTTGCAGTGCGTCGGTGCCACTGTCGGGGATGGCGGCGTGAGCCATTTCGCCGTGCACCGTCACTTCCATCTGCAGGCAGCCATTGTGGGCGGTGACCACCTGGTAGCTGAATCCCGCCGCAATCATCAGGTCGGGTTGGGTGAGTCCTTGGGCCAGCAGCCAGCCTGGACCCATTTCACCGCCAAACTCCTCGTCGTAGGTGAAGTGCAGTTCCACCCCGCCCCTGAGCGGCAGTCCCAGCGATTCCAGGGCCCGGGTGGCGAAGGTGAAGGTGGAGAAGTCGCTCTTGCTCACAGCCGTGGCGCGGCCGTACATGGCACCGTTGTCGATCTCGCCGCCATAGGGATCGTGCGTCCAGCCTTCGCCCGGGGGTACCACATCGCCATGGGCGTTCAGGGCAATGGTAGGGCCCTCGCCGTACTTCCTGCGCACGATCAGGTTGGTGATGGACTCCAGGCCATAGGCTTTCACCTCGGCTTGCGGTACCGCGTGTCTCTCGGCTTGGTAGCCAAAGGCCTGCAGCAATTCGGCGGTGCGTTCGGCATGCGGCGCATTGTTGCCGGGCGGGGTGTCGGTGGGCACCTGCACCAGCGCCTGCAGGAACCGGACCTGCTCGTCAAAGTGTGCATCGATCCAGGCATCAAGCTTCCGGTACAGGGGGGTCAGATCGGTCATGCGGAAAGTGGCAGTTGCTGCAGAAGGTGGGAGAAGGCGTCGACACACAGCTGCATGTCGTCACTGGTGGTGGATTCAAGCGGGTTGTGACTGATGCCGGCGTTTTCGCCGCGCACGAACAGCATGGCCTGGGGCATGACTTCATGCAGCTTCATGGCGTCGTGGCCGGCGCCGCTGGGCATCCGGTGCAGCGGCAGGCCAAGTGCGCTGACGGCTCTTTCCCAGCGCGCTTGCCATGCTGGTGCGCTGGGCGCGGCGGCGGCTCGCATGGTTTCTTCCACCGAGTAGCGCAGACCGCGCCGCTCACAAATTCGGTGCAAGGCGCTCAGGATGTCGCCGGCCAGCGCGTCCCGCTGGGCATCGGCGGGCGCTCGCATGTCCAGCGGGAACAGGCACCGACCGGGCACCACATTGACCGAACCATTGGGCACCTGCAGCATTCCAATGGTGGCCACAGAGTCACCGTCTGCGAGCGCGCGTTGTTCCACATACACCGCCAGTTCGGCCCAGGCCGCGGCGGCATCGGCGCGGCGGGTCATCGGCGTGGTGCCGGCATGACTGGCAGTGCCGATGATCTCGCACTGCAGGCGTATGCTGCCGTTGATGGAGGTGACAACGCCTAGCGGCAGGTCGATTTCATTGAGGACCGGGCCCTGCTCAATATGGACTTCGACAAAGCCCAGGTAGTCCTGGGGCTGGCGCCGCAGTTGGACAATGTCGTCGATGTT